>CAIKAA010000532.1 GCA_903825275.1 uncultured Fibrobacterota bacterium
ACTCCAATTCTCGAATCTAACTCGGTGCAGTTGTAACTTTCGACTCCGCATGCGCCACCTTACGGTTTTACTCCTGGCCACTTTGGGCCTTCCCGCGATCGGCGCCACCGATTCGATCCTCGCCAAACGCGACACCATCTCGCCCACTCGGGAAATCCCGTTGCGTCCGACGTGGATGGCTGCAGCCAAATCGGCAGTGTTGCCAGGCTGGGGTCAATTCCAAACCGACCACCCCATTCGCGGTTCCACCTTGATGGTTTTGGATTTGTGGCTGTACTGGGACATTTATTACCGGACTTCAAGCGCCATCCCCAAGTTGTGGGACAAGGCTGGGGCTTATCGCGAAAGCACCAATTCCTACATCGGAGATACCCTCAAACTCGATCAGGAAATTCACGGGATCATCAAAGGCATCAGTACCTGGATGGACGATTCCGATTACATCAAAGCCCAGCAAAACATGGACATTTCCCAAAGGGATAGCACCCTTTTGCGGGGGGACAGCGCCCAAATGAAGGGCATGGAAAGTACCCTGAGGACCAAGCAGGACAGCTTGTCCCTCTTGCGCGGGCGCGCCAAAATTTCTTCGGATTACCGCAATGGCGAAATCGCCTGGGCCATCGGCATCCACCTCTACGCGATCGTCGACGCCGCCGAAGACGCCTGGTTGGCTTCTGGTGGCAAGCGTCCCATCACCGAAATGAGTTCGGCCATCTGGCGAAGCTTGCTCATACCCGGATGGGGCCAGGTTTATAACGGACATTACTCCAAAGCCGCGCTCCTGTACATGGGAATCGGCGGCTCGCTCACCTCCTATTTCTCCCGGCAATCCATGGTGGAATTTTGGCAAGGAGAAACCCAAACCGCTCTGGCCCAAGGTCGGGGTACTTCGGTCACCGTCCAACAGACGGATTTTTTCCGAAAGCGCCGAAACCAGTACATTTGGGGGATGGGATTGATTTACGTCTACCAAGTCATCGATGCCGCTGTCGACGCGCGGCTCTCCAGGTTTGGACGGGATTTCCCTATCGACCTTGAACCCCAAATCACACAGCCCGGGCTGACGGCTAGCTTCCGGTTCTGATGGCTAGGGTCCGGCTCTCGGAAGTCGCCCTGCGCGCGGGAGTCACGACCGGAGCAGCAAGCCTTGCCCTCAATGGAAAACCGGGGGTTTCTACCGAGACCCGCGAGCGTGTCCGGCTAGCGGCTCGCGAACTGGGGTACGCCCCCCATCAAGGAGCGCGGTCGCTTTCCCAGGGACGCTCGGGACTTTGGGGAGCCATTTACGATGGAGAACCCGAGATTTGGCAGGGGTGGCTGACCGGCGCCATCGCCCACGCCAATGCCAGCGGCTCTCGGGTGATGGTCCAAAAAATGCCCCCCCGAGACCGAAAATTGGAGACGCTGCGCCAAATGGTGGCCGAAGCACGTCTGGATGGCCTGTTGATCCTCGACCCCAATGGCGATGACACCCTCCTCAAACCGCTTTGGGACAGCAAGATTCCCACCGTCATTGCCGGTCGGCGCAGCCACTGGTTCGATTGTGTGGAAATCCACGATCGGCTGGCCATGGAGCAGTTGTTGGAACAGCTTTCTTTGGACGGTAAACGCCCGGTCGCCTTGGTAGCCACCCGAAACCAGGTCCAACGCGAAGATCCGCGCATCCATGTTTGGCACACCCTGGGCCAGTCCCTCAACGAGGTGTCGCCTCTGGTGACGGTGCCCGAAGATTCCCCGGATGCCGGAGTCTGGGCGGCTGGGCAGATCCTGAAATCCTCCGAACGTGTCTCGGCAGTCCTCTGTTTGGCAGGAGACCGAACCGCCTGGGGAATGTTGCGAGAGGCAAAGTTGCGGCAAGCCTCGGTTCCGGGCGACATCGCCATCGCCGGATGGGGCGATTTGGAAAGCTCCAGCTGGGTCGACCCGGAGCTCACCACGATCCATTTACCCTGGGAAGATTTGGGAACCCGCTCGGCCTGGTGCCTGCAAAGCCGGTTGAATTCCCCCGAAAGCCCTCGTGTGCATCGAACCTTGGATGCCCAATTGATCACTCGTCGCTCGGCGTGACCTCGGCAGTGCCCAAGCCGCACGAGCCCTTGCGACGACACCAGAGCCACCAGGCGACCCCGGCGGCGATCAAGATGGCCCCGATTCCCACCCCCAGCAAGACCTGTTGGCTGCGAACCCGAGCCGTGTGGCGGCGGAAGTAGGGCAGATAAATGTTTTCTTTGATGAAATCGGCAACGCTCATTTAGGCCTCACTGGTGCGGTTGCGAAAGCGACCGTACAAACCAGAAAGAGCCTCGCGTGTGCCCGAGACACCGCGATTGAACTTGCCGACCATGTTTTCGGTCAAAGCCTGCACGTCTTCGTCGTCGCGGTTGAGGTACCAAAGAAGAGCGATCGCACCGATCCCGGCGACGATGATGCCAAAGATGAACCACTTGCGCATTGGAGATCCTTTATTAGGGATTGGTAGAATCCGTTTCCGGACTTCAAGATACCATGCTCAAACCGCTGTAGCAATAGTTAAGACAAATTCCGTCAGGAATGGCCGTGGAAACCGGCTGTGGGGCCCCCTGTTATCGGGCGCGCAAGAGCCGATCCGAAGATATCACCTTTTTGTAAAACGCCAGATGGCTGTCCCGAGCCGCCTCGGGGCGGAAAGCTTCCGCTCGGGCCAAGCCAGCAGATGAAAGTCGTTGGCACTCGACTGGGTCAGACAAAAGCCGGGCCAAGGCAGCGGCCAAAGCCACGGGATCGCCTCCCGGCACCACCAACCCCGAAACATTTGCGCACACGATTTCCTTGGGCCCTCCACGATCGGTGACCACAGCGGGCACACCACAGGCCAAGGCCTCCAAAACGGCATTGCCAAACGTGTCTGTGGTGGAAGGAAAGGCAAATAAGTCCGCCGAAGCCAAGGCCTGTGCAAGTTCCAAGCCTTTGAATTCTCCCGGAAACACTCCTCGGCCGCAAGGTTCCAATCGATCCTCAAACGTTTGGCGCCACGGACCTTCGCCAATCACCGCCAACACCGCATCCGGGTGACTTTGCAACAAGATTTCAAAGGCTTCCGCGAGGGTTTCCAATCCTTTTTCGCGCGAGACCCGGCCCAAATAAGCGATCACCGGTCCCTGGGGGGCCCCATGATCCTGCCAAAACTCCACTTTCCGGCGTTGGGGCGAAAAACGCGACAAATCGACGCCGCGAGGAAGATGAACCACGCGGGAACGCGGAAGTCCCATCGCCACGCACTCTTCCACAAAGGCCTCGGAGGGGACGATGACATGGCCGCCTCCAGATTTCAGGAAGGTGCGGATGAACCAATGCAAGCCGGCAATGAATAGCGGGTGATCCAGCAAGATCCTGGTGTAGGCGATCAGGTCGGTGCGGTAGTTGTGGACCACCGGGATCCCCAAAATTCTGGCCAACACCAGAGCCAAAAGCCCAAAACTTCCGGGAGTTTCAATCTCGATCAGGTCCACCCGGTTTTTTTGGAAAAAATCGCAAACTTCCGCCAAGGACGGATACCCCAGCTCCTGGCCTTCGTACCCATGGAGATCCACGGCACAGGCCGAGGTCAGCATCACCACCGATCCCTCGCGATTGCGCAAGCCCGGTGCCTTGGTCGTCGGCGAGACACCCATCAACCACGATTGGTGTCCGACCTCTCGCAATTGACCCGCCAGCCGTTCGGAGCTGACCGAAATGCCATGGATGCTGTCCATGTTGTCCCCGACCAAGAGGATTCCCAGTGCCTGGGATTCCGTTCGGGGTTTGGCCCGCACCCGAAGGGCGATCAGTTGGGGAAGATGGACAAGCGTCTCTCTGGCGATCGCCAGGAGAAATTTTACCGATCCCACAAAATCGGACTTGTAACACTTTGTCTTCAATTCATCCATTCTGTTTTTCACGGGAAAAGATAGGTTGCTTCCGCACATGGTCTTCTTCGATGTCAATTCTTTCCTATCTCAACGCGGCGGCGGAGCCAGAACATACCACATCAAGAAGTCGGAATGGTTTGGGCATCATCCCGAACACAAATACATCGTGCTGGGCCCCGGCGCGGGGCGTGGTCGCTTGGAGTTGGGCGACGGATCGCCTCCCATCCAGACCGGAATCGGAATTCCCTACGGAAAGTCCCGGAACTATCGCGTTCTGGTCGACCCTTGGGCCGCCGAACGCATCGTCCGAGAAGAACACCCCTCCATCCTGGAAATTGGCGACCCGTGGTTGTCCGCCCGTTGGGCAGGAAGGCTTCCCCGCAAAATCCTGCGCACCTCCTTCTGGCACTCCGATCCCCACACGGCCTACCTTGAACCTTGGGCTCGCG
>CAIKAA010000533.1 GCA_903825275.1 uncultured Fibrobacterota bacterium
ATTTGAAGGTTGTTTCCCATAGGGAAGGTGCTACCTGCACCTTGGATCCCTTGTCAACCTCCGATGCGAATCACTTTGGGCGCTCCATATGTGTCCGGACGCGAATCACTTTGGGTGTCCGGCGACACTATTCCCCTCCTTTGGAGGGGTGGCCGGCGAAGCCGGACGGGGTGGTCCTTCCCCACCTCGCGCCGGCGAAGCCGGACGGGGTGGTCCTTGCAACCCGCGCCGGCGAAGCCGGACGGGGTGGTCCTCGCAACTCGCGCAGGCGAAGCCGGACGGGGTGATCCTTCCCCACCTCGCGTCGGCAAAGCCGGACCGTGTAATTCAAGGCAGCACCTTCGCATAGCAATCGCACCAAGAGCATTCCCGTTTCGCGCTCCAAGCCCGCCCCTGCGCGTGAAGCGATGACGGCCGGCCACCAAGCCGGGTAGAAAGAAGGAAAGCGCTACAACCACCCCACCCCTTCGGGGCACCCCTCCAAAGGAGGGGAATTTATCCCAGGGCCTGCGGCGCCTAACTCCCGAACTGCAGCTATTCCCCTCCTTTGGAGGGGTGGCCGGCGAAGCCGGACGGGAGGGGCCTTCCGCAAACCTTGCCAGCGAAGCCGGACGAGGTGGTATTTTCGATCCTGTGGAGGGACGTGAATGAGGGATACCGTTGATTATCGATCTCTGCCTTACAATCCTGCGCTGAAGGAACGCGCGAAGGCGTTGCGGAAAGCGGGGAATCTGTCAGAAGTACTGCTCTGGAATCAGCTGAAGCGAGGCCAGCTCATGGGGCTGGATTTTGACCGACAAAAGATCATCGGCAATTTCATTGTTGATTTCTATTGCGCCGAGAAAAAGACTGTTGTCGAGGTGGATGGAAGCAGCCACGACAACAAAGTGGAATACGATGCCCGACGCGACGCATTTTTGTCTGGTCTTGGCTTGCAGGTCATTCATATCCCCGTCTCGGATGTGAAGCAAAACCTTTCGGGGGTCATCGACTTTTTGATGCACCAACTCTTCCCCAATGCCGATTAGCGATTGAATCATGGTGATTCGTCGCCGACATCGCGATATGAAGCACCTAGATCGCCAACTAGAAACTGGTGGACCTCCACCGCACCAGGCTGGAGAACCTGCGGCACCCCATTTCGCGCCGCACAGGTCCAGCTCGAAATTCTAGACTGTTTTGGCGGCCCCGGTGCAGTCGCACGTGTGTTTCCTCTTGTCGCCCCACGCCATCGAGGAAACCCTCTCTCGGTTCTGCAACGCATCTATTGCAAGTGGGAGTTACGATCCCAAGTCAGCCAGGTTGATTGTGGGGGAATGATCTCCCCCGCTTGACCACAACCCGTCGATGGCCGAGTCCCCGACTTTCGGTGGGTTGTATCGACTGCTTTGGCGATCGAAATCAGGCAGGGCACCTTCCGGTGCCAAGCCACCAACTCACTTCAGCCGATCCCGCAGGTAATTCTCGACCTGGTCGATCGCCACGCGGTCTTGGGTCATCTTGTCGCGCTCGCGGATGGTCACGGAGTTCAGCTTTTCTGGCTCGCCTTGGCCCACGGTGTCGAAGTCCACCGTGACGCAGAACGGGGTGCCGATCTCGTCTTGGCGGCGGTAGCGCTTGCCCACCGCTTGGGTTTCGTCGTACTCCACCGGGAAGCTTTCCAGCAAGTCTTTGTAAAGCTTTTGGGCGACTTCAACTTGTTCGGGCTTCTTGTACAGCGGCAGCACCGCGGCCTTGACGGGCGCCACGCGGGGGGCGAAGCGAAGAACCGTGCGCTCTTCGCCATTCTCCAGCTTTTCGAGATCGTAGGCGTCGCACAGGGTCATGAGGGCCAAGCGGTCGGCGCCCAAGGCGGGCTCGACCACCCAGGGGATGTAGCGCTCGTTGGAGACCTTGTCGTGGTAGCGCATGTCCTGGCCCGAATGCTCCATGTGTTGCTTGAGATCGTAGTCGGTGCGGCACGCGATGCCCCACAGCTCGCCCCAACCAAACGGAAATTCGTACTCGATGTCGCAAGTTCCCGACGAGTAGAACGAGAGCTCTTCCTTCTCGTGCTCGCGCAGACGCAATTTGTCGCCCCCAATCCCGACAATATTTGTCAGGAAGTTCATGCAATATTCCTTCCAGTGCGCGTACCAGCGCGCGTCGTCGCCCGGATTGCAGAAGAATTCGAGTTCCATCTGTTCGAATTCGCGGGTGCGGAAGGTGAAGTTGCCGGGGGTGATTTCGTTGCGAAAGCTCTTGCCGATCTGGCCCACGCCAAAAGGCACCTTGACCCGCGCCCCTTCGATGATGCTTTTGAAATCCACAAAGATTCCCTGGGCGGTTTCGGGACGAAGATAGACTTCGGCACCCGCGCCCTCCACCACGCCTTGTTCGGTCTTGAACATCAAGTTGAAGGCCCGCGGTTCGGTCCAATCGAGCTTGCCGCACGAGGGGCAGACGATCTTGTTCTCGTTGACCAATGCGAACAGTTCGGCATTGGTCTTGCCGGCCACCGCGCTGGTTCCAAGCTTGGCTTCCACCAAATGGTCGGCGCGCTCGCGGGTGCGGCACTTTTTGCAATCCATCAATGGATCGCTAAAGGATTTCAGGTGCCCCGACGCCTCCCAAACCTTGGTGTTCAGCAAAATGCCCGAGTCGAGGCCCACCACATCGTCGCGGCGGGTCACAAAGTGCTTCCACCACAAGTCCTTGAGGTTGCGCTTCAGTTCGACGCCATAAGGACCGTAGTCCCAGGTATTGGCGAGTCCGCCATAAATTTCCGAGCCGGGGAAAACGAATCCGCGGCGTTTGGAGAGAGAAACGATGTCTTTGAGATTTTCGAGCTTGGCCATTGTGGTGTCATCGCCCGGGATCGCGGTCGCGTCGCAGGCGCCTTTCAAGTGGGAAACCCGGATTCCGGCTGGATGTCGGCCCGGCGATCCCTCAATGTAGATCGGCGAAGGCCGGATTGACCCCTGGCCCCCCTGCCAAAAAAGGCCAGGTTCCTACGCGGAATGCCCCTCCATGGGTTTTTTCAAAACTGGACTTGCAAGTGTTGGAAAAATTATGGAGTATCTGTAGCTGGTGAGAGGGAGCACGCACTCCCAGACCTTGCGCCGAACCCATAAACAAGGAAAATCCATGAAAATCTCCTCCTACGCCCTTTGCCTCCTCGGAATGGCTGCCGCCAGCCAAGCAACGGTTGTCCGCGCTCTCGAAGACACAGTGCTGACTCCCGGTTTCAACTACGGCGGAACAGCATCCTTAGTGTATGACCCCACCTTTGGCGCGGGACATGTAGCCAAGTTGAAGTTCAACCTGAATGGCAAAAATGCCTCGGCTGCAATCGCTTTTGGCTTCAAGGATTGGGGAGCCTATAACTTCGATGCACTCACATCGATCACAGTCTACCTGAAGGCGGATACCACTCGGTCCATCCAGATCACGCCAAAGAAGGGAGAGCCGGACACCATCAAGCTCACGAAAGATTCTCTTTATCACGTCCTCACGAATGGCGGTAAAGATTTCTTCAATACCGTTACTGCGACCAAAACCGGTGGCAAGGTTTCGATGACCAAAGCCAATTTTGACGTGAATAGAGGCTGGTTGATCTCGGGCGGAGTACCCAATGATGCCACTCTCAAGAGCTGGCTTGGTGCTGACTCGGGCGACACCTACTTAAACGGCGTAGACACCATCTTGAGCAGTCTGAAATTCATCCAGATCGCCGTTCCTTGCAGAAAGTTAACTGGAGGCGTTCAAGATTCCTGCTTCAATGACTCGGGCTACATCGAGATCGACAGCCTTGCGATCAATGGTGTCAAAATTGGCGGAGCCGATTGGAGCGATCCCATCACCAACCTCACAGGTATCCGGACCCATTTCGCAGGAGCTAGCTCCGAATTCCGCGCCTTGGTCGTGGGACAGAATCTGGAAGTCGCCCTACCCGCTTCGGCTTCACGTGTGGAACTAATCCGTCAAGATGGCTCGAAGGTTAGCTCCTGGTCGGTATCCGGTTCATCCACCCGCCTGATGCTGCCTGTTGGATTGGAGAACGGCAAGTACATCGCCGTCTGCCACACCCCCTCGGGCACCCAGACGAATTTCGTCACCATCCTGCGCTAGGATTTCCTCCACGCCTTCCTGGGCCAAACGAGGAAGGGTGTAGCTAGGCCAACAGGGCTCTGGTTTCGACCGGGGCCTTTTTTATTGGAACGAAGCCAACAACGGGCAGACGTTTAACCCGCGATTTCGGATCTACGAACGGAATGGATTGCTTTCATTCTTTTCGATGTGTGTTTTTTGATGCAATTATACAAATGGAGATATTATGAGAACAAATATCGTAATCGACGATGAATTGATGGCGAAAGCCATCAAGATTTCAGGGTACAAGACGAAAAAAGAAACGGTAGAAGCCGCCTTAAATTTGTACGTGCGAATCAAGGGCCAATCGCAAATACGGCAATCTCGCGGCAATATTGCGTGGGAAGGTGATTTGGATCAGATGAGGCGAGACGAATGATTCTAGCAGATACATCTGTTTGGGTGGATTACTTTCGTGGCACGGATGCCCCTCCTAGGAATTTCCTGGATAGGGCTCTTGGTACGGATGAAATCTTCATGGGCGATTTGATCATCGCAGAACTCCTTCAAGGCGCCACCACCGAAAAAAGTGTTTCGCAGATCAAAAATGTGATCGCTAAAATGCAATGCGTGAATTTGGTGGGCCCAAAAATCGCCTATCAATCTGCGGCAAACTATCGTCTACTGAGATCCAGAGGTATAACGGTCAGAAAGACGATCGATATGCTCATCGGAACATACTGTATTGATTCAGCAACCTTTTTAATTCACAATGATCGAGATTTTGATCCGATGGAAATTCATCTGGGATTGAAAGTGATGAAATAGGGTTTAGGATGCACCTTCTCCCATTTCTTGTCTTTGTGGGGGTGGGCGGTATCGCAGCCACGGCTTGCTCGGAAACTCGCAACCGCTACCTGTTCACCCATCCTGCGTGACACCTTGATGCGAAGTCAAAAAACCGGCTCGTTGGCTGAGCGGTGCACCGAACCTGTCCAGGTGTGCCGCCGTAGGCGGTGCGATGCCCTGAGTTTATCAAAGGGTATCGAAGCCAACAAAAGCCTGGTCCTCAGCCACCGGCGAGATGTCGTCATCCATTAGAGATTGCTTGGAAGAGACCTCTGTCGAAGGATCCGTCCAAGCGAACAAGGCGTCCAATTCCTTCAATTCAAGACACAGCGGAACGGTGCATTCGTTGAAACTCGAGAGGATTGATTAATTCCCATAACCGAACCATAATCAAGTCCGGGACTTTTTCCTGAGGGGAATCGAATGTACACTCCACCCGAAGAAGTAAGGAATTGACCCCAGTTAAGAAATTGGCTTCCGCATTGGCCTCCACTGCCGAATCGTCCTGTAGGATGCGCGGCAAAGCCATAGCTATCCGTTCCGGAATAATCGTCGATTGTGGTATCCTCAACTGGAGGATGCTTGCATCGATCAATGGTGATTATACTCCATTGATCATTTGTAGAGGTCGTTTTCAGACGAACCGCCCCTATGGAATCGTTCCCTCCAGGGCCTGCCGCTGCTTGAACGAGGCCTTTCCAATCGGGAATACTCGGCACATGCCACCCAATTGGACAGATTCCCTGGTGCTGGAGTGAATCCGCAAGAGGACAGCTATTGTCGGCATCGCAGGCGCCCGGAAGATCCATGACCATCGCCCAACTATATCCCCCATGCCACCCACCCCCAGAGATCAGGCCGTTGTATTCCGGGACTAGGCTTGCCGCCGAGGGTCTGGTCCGCAAATTCTCCAGCGTCCACACCTTTCCGTCGGGCATTCGACCAAAGCGCACCAGGTTGCCGTCGCGGTCCTGGAGGATGGTTTTCACCAAAACCGTGTCGCGGGCGGTGTTGCCGCGGCGGTCGGCGGCAACCACCACGATCGTGTCGTCGCCGGGGTTTAGGGGCACGTTCAAGCTGTAGACATTCAAGTTCTTTTGGGGAGTCAACCCATTCATGGAAACACTCAGGACCGTGTCGTTGTCGGTGATTTGGTAGCTGATCAGGGCCGTCTTGGCGTATTGTAGGGGCGAAGCGGGAACGATCGACCGAAGGAGGGAAGGAGAAATCCGATCCACATCGCGGGTGATCGTCACCGTGTCGCGCGCCACATTTTTGGAACTGTCGGTCGCCACCAAAATGAACCGGTTGGAGCCGACTACCAGCGAGACAGTTTTTGACACCGGCTTGGTTGGATCCAAGGCAGTTCCATTCAACCAGACCGAATCCACTCGGTTGTTGTCGCTCACCGTCCAATCGAGGTGGATGGAGGTCGTCGCAAACGGCACCGTCATCGCACCCGTGCCCGTGCCCCGAGTGATGACTGGAGGCGTGTTGTCCGGAAGCCTTGTGATCGTCACCGTGTCGCGCACCACATTTTTTGAACTGTCGGTCGCCACCAAAATAAACCGGTTGGAACCAACCACCAGCGAGACAGTTTTTGCCACAGGTTTGGTTGGGTCCAAAGTCGCTCCATTCAACCCCAACGAATCGATGCCATTGTTGTCCGAAACTGTCCATCCCAACTGGATCGACATGGTATCGAACGGCACCGACCTAGAGCCGGTCCCCGTTCCCCGGGCGATCACCGGAGCCGTGTTGTCCGCAAGTCGCGTGATCGTCACCGTGTCGCGCGCCACATTTCGGGAACTGTCGGTCGCCACCAAAATGAACCAGTTGGGACCAACCACCAGCGAGACAGTTTTTGCCACAGGTTTGGTTGGGTCCAAAGTCGCTCCATTCAACCCCAGC
>CAIKAA010000534.1 GCA_903825275.1 uncultured Fibrobacterota bacterium
ATCCCGTCCTGTCGGGGCAAATCCTGCGGTTGGCCAATTCCAGCTGGTACTCGCGGGGAGGAGCCCCAATCCAGGATTTTGCCAGGGCCCTGATCCGTCTGGGGATTCCCACCACCCGTCAGCTGGTCCATGCCTTGGTGATGCCCTCGCTGTTCCCCAAAAAGGGAGGCGCGATCGACATGGCGGCCTTTTGGAGGCATTCGTTCGCGGTGGCTTTGTTTGCCCAAGCCATCGGTCGTCGGATGAAACTGAACCGCGAACAGATGGAACTGTTGTGGACGGCGGGACTTTTGCACGACATCGGGGCTTTGCTGTTCGACCAGGTGGCGGGCGAAACCTACCGTCGTCTGATGCGGATTTGCCAACAAACCCCGTCGGATGATGGAATGGAGGCGCAGCCAATCAAGCTCCGCGAGTTGGAGCGGGAATGGATGGGTGTCGACCACGCCAACATGGGTGCAACCTTTTTACAAAAGCGGTGGCAGTTGCCCGACAAGCTGGTTTGGTGCGTACGGTTCCATGAGGAACTCGATTGGGCCATGGAGGAGCCGGAAGCCATTCCTTCCATCCTCCCCCTTCACCTTGCCGTGGTTTTGTGCGAACAAAATGGGGTGAGTTGGGTTGGGCAGCGAGCACACCACCAAGGAGAGATCGAATCTGTCTGGAGAAAAATTGGTTTTCCAGAGGGAATGGGCGAGGAATTGGCGCAGGATGTCGCCAAATCGCTGGAACAAGCCGAACAAATGCTGCACAGCAAATAGCCAACAGAGAAATTTTCTGGTTTGGTACCTTTGCAAATTCTGGTGAATTGAATTGCGGAGGGTTAGCCATGGCAAACCGGGCTTTGGAAGGGAAACGATTATTTGTGATGATGGCCGCCTTGGCGGTTATCTCTTCGTGCAAGCAAAAACAACCAGAAATTCCTCCCGAGAGCCCTTCTCCCAAGGCGGAACCAAAAGCATCTTCCTGGAGCAACCAGGCTCCGGCTTTTACCTCGGCTGAAATCCATCGCGATCAGCCCTTGGAAATCGATACCGCGGGGATGGCTCCAAAATCTTCGCCGACACCGGAAGTGGCTAAGATTGATTCGTCAAAAATTGTCCATGCAGCTGGGGCTCCTGCCCCGGTAACGCCGCCTCGCCCGGCACCGATCGCCAAGCCGATGCCGAGTCCGCCGACGCCCTCGAAGTTGGCCGAGTCCACCAAATCGCCCGATTCCATCCAGCCCGGCGAATCCGGAGATTGGGTTCTGCAGGTGAATGTCCATCGCTCCCAAGCCGATGCCATGGCGCAGGTGGCAGTTCTGGCCCAATGGAAGATCGTGGCCTACGCCATCCCCGTGCCCACCGGCGATGCGAAACTTTCTGGCAATTATTGGCGGGTGCGGGTAGGAAAGTTCCTTTCGCGAGATGCCGCCCAGGCGTATGGCAAGTCGGTCCTCGAGCGCCATGGACTCAAATTTTGGATTGACCGGAAATCCAACGAAATCAGACAGGGAACGTAATGAAGGCTCCTTCGATTCATGTGGTGAATCTCGGTTGCTCCAAAAATTTGGTGGACACCGAACGCGTCTATGGCGATTTCTTGACGGCCGGATTTCGGATGGCCGAATTTCCCGACCAAGCCTCGATGGTCGTTGTGAACACCTGCGGTTTCATCGAAGCCGCCAAGGAAGAGTCCATCAATGAGATTCTCGCTCGCCTCGCCGAAAGGTCCCGGGGGCAGAAAGTGGTCGTGGCAGGCTGCCTGAGCCAGCGCTACATGGATGATTTGAAAAAGGAAATCCCCGAGGTCGACCTGTGGGCGGGGACCTACAAACCGGGGGAATTGGTCGATCTGGTCAAGCGATCGGGATGGGGACTGGCGCCCGAATGCGCTTCCACGGAACGCATTCCACGAATCTTGACCACCGCCAACCATTACGCCTACCTCAAGGTTTCCGAAGGATGCGACCGGATCTGCAGCTTTTGCGCCATTCCGGGGATCCGAGGCAAGCACGAATCGCGCAATCCCGAGGAATTGATCCAGGAAATCAACGATCTCCATGGTGCGGGTGTCCAAGAGGCGATCTTGATCGCCCAGGATCTGACCTATTGGGGCAAGGATCTTGGCAAGACCCATTCGCTTTCCAGCCTGTTGAAGCGGATTCTTGCCGAAACGGAAATTCCCTGGATCCGGCTCACCTACGCCTACCCCCAATTCATCGACGACGGCTTGCTCGAATTGATGGCGACCTCCGGCAGAATTTGTCGCTACCTCGACATGCCGCTCCAGCACGGGTCCGAGAGGATGCTCAAGAGCATGCGCCGCGGCCACACCCGCGAGGGTTTGCGCGAACTTTTGGGAAGGATCCGACAGGCCGTCCCCGGCATCGCCCTTCGCACCACCTTCCTGTTGGGGTTCCCGGGGGAAACGGAAGACGATTTCCAGGAGTTGATGGACTTGGTCGAAGAGACCCGTTTCGAGCGACTGGGTGGATTCGCCTTCTCGCCCGAAGAAGGGACCCACGCCTTCGCGCTGAGCGATCCGGTCGATCCGGAGGTCGCCCAAGATCGGTTGGCCCGCTTGATGCGCCGCCAAAGCGAGATCAGCCTGGATCTCAACGAAGAGCACATCGGCAGCGTCCTCAAGGTGCTGGTGGACGAAGTGGCCGAAGGCCAGTCGCATCGCTTCTCGGCAAGGACGGAGTTCGATGCTCCCGAGGTCGACAATTCGGTCCAGATCATGGATGGCGACGCCGATCCAGGTACCTTCTGCACCGTGAAAATCGTCGGGGCCACCGAGTACGACCTCGAGGCAGTGGTGGTGACGGGGGCTTGAGATGACGAGCGAGGTTTGGTTTCGATCGAGACGGGGGACGTAGGTTTTGAGCACTCGTCCCGATCTTCCCGAAGCGCTTGGGAGATTTCTGTCCTACCACCGTGACGAGCTGGGTCATTCCCCCTTGACCGCCAAAGGGTACCGGGCCGATCTCGAGGGGTTGTTGGTCGACGACCAGGGGGTCTTGGATTGGGAGGCATTTGATCTCCCCATGCTGAAGCGCAAGCTCGCCAAGACCTTGAGGAGCGGGGGGGCGGCCACCACCGTGTCGCGGAAGGTCGCCGCCTTGAAATCCTTTGCCAAACTCGGGCTTCGCGAAGGATGGTTCGAGGTGGACCCGACCCTTGCTTTGACCGTGCCCAAAAAATCAAAGCGCTTGGTCGAGGTGGTTTCGGCGCCCAACATCGAAAAAGCCATCGCCTCGGAAATGGCTTTGGAAGATGCGTCCAAGGAGGATGTGCCTCGGCAAAGGCACCTGCGAACACGGGTCTTGCTTGAATTGCTCTGGGGGTCGGGCCTTCGTCTGGCCGAGCTGGTCGGCTTGGATTGGAGCCGCGTCGATCTTCTCCAAGCCACCCTTCTGGTGATGGGCAAAGGGCGCAAGGAGCGGTTGGTGCCCCTGACTGACCCAGCAGTCCAAGCCCTCCGGAGTTGGAAAAGTTCGGGGGCGTCCCACCCCACGGTGGTCTTTCCTGGGCGCACCGGGCGGATCGGGCGTTCCACGGTGGAGCGGGAGGTGGAACGCGCCTTGGGCCTTCCGGAGGGGGCTGCCCATTGGCCGCATGCCTTGCGCCATTCCTTCGCCACCCATCTTTTGGACGGTGGAGCCGATTTGGTTTCGGTCAAGTCGTTGCTTGGCCACAGCAGCCTGGCCGCCACCCAGGTGTACACACATGTCTCGGTGGAGCGACTGAAAAAAGCCTATTTGCAAGCCCACCCCAGGGCCTGAATTTCAATTCGATCCGCATTTCCTTGGCAAGTCCCGATTTGAGACATAGAATAAGGAGAGATGTTTCACATACCACGCAGCTTCCCGCAGCTTGCCCTGATCTTGGTGGGGCAAGCATTGGCGACAGAGACTCCCGGTGAGGTGAATTTGCGCCAGCCATGGGTGGCTTGGCTCTCCATTCTACTCTCCCTCGGGATCCTGTCGTGGATCGTGTCCGAAGTGTTCGGGAGACAGCGAAATGTGCGGTTGCAGAAGGACTCCTCGTTGATTCGGTTGGTCCTCGATGAGCTTTCCGAAGGGGTCACGGTTCTTGACCAACAGGGAAACGTGACTTGGATGGGGGAATCGGCCCGCAGACTATTTGGATGGACCCTCTCCGTGACCAAGGGACGATCTTTCTTCGATCTGGTCCATGCGGACGATCGAGCCCGGGTTTTGGAACAAATCGCCGCCCTCGAGAAACGACCCGGCAAGGTGGAAGTCGTGGAATTTCGGTTTCGTCGGTCGGACGGCGTTTTCCTCCCCATCGAGTGCACCATCCGCAACTTGTTGGAATTCGAGGGAATCCATGGGATCTTGATCGCCGGACGAGATTTGTCGGAGCGAATCCTGGCTCGACACCAATTGGAAGAAGCCAAACTCCACGCCGAGAGAGTCGTGGTGGAGAAAAACGAGTTCCTGGCCATTTTGGGCCATGAGGTGAGAACTCCGCTCCAGGCCATCTTTGCAGCCCTCGATGTGGTGTTGCGACAGATTCCCGTGGGGGAGCCGTCCCGCCAAGTCGTGGAGCATGCCACCCGATCGGCCGAATCGCTGCTCCAGATTCTCGATGACCTTTTGACCATGTCGCGCGCCGAGGCCAAGCTAGCTCCCGTCCGGCGGATCTCCTTCGATCCCGTCGCGCTCACCCAGGAAATTGTCGGTCTCTTCGACATTCCCGCCCGCAAACAGGGTGGCAGCATCCATTCCGTCTTCAGCGAGGCCAGCCATCCGATGGTGGGGGATCCGGCGCGGGTTCGACAAATTCTGTCCAACCTCGCGGGGAACGCCGTACGCTATGCGGGAGATTCCAAAATCGAGATCTTTTTCCAGGAATCCGCCAGTACCCATGGCGTTCCCGAAGCGGTTTGGGAAGTCCGCGATCGAGGTCCAGGTTTGCAAGAGGGCGACACCTCCCGACTCTTCCGAAAGTGGGAGCGCGGACGGGAAGACATCCCCGGGTCCGGTTTGGGGTTGGCCATTGTGGCGGATATCGTCCAGGCCATGAAAGGGACGCTTCAGGCCTTTCCGCGCGAGGGGGGAGGGTTGGTGGTGCGGCTGCGGTTTCCCATGACGGCTCCGGAATCCCTGGGTTCGGACACCCATCACGAACTTTTGGTGGCTCCCCCAGCAAAAATTGTCGGACGCCGACCTCGCATTTTGGTCGCCGAAGACGATCGAACCAACCAAGTGGTGATCCGGAAACAATTGGAAAGCAGTGGTTGCGAGCCCATCATCACAGGCGACGGTGCCCAAGCCGTGGCAAAATTCAAGGAAGACACCTTCGACTTGATCCTTTTGGATTGCCAAATGCCGGTCATGGATGGCTTCGCGGCTGCCCGGGAAATCCGAAACCTCGAGCGGGAATCAGGGAAGGCCCGGATTCCCGTGTTGGCGGTCACGGCATGGGCCATGCAAGAAGACCAAACCCTCTGTTTGCAATCCGGGATGGACGAAGTGCTCACCAAGCCGTTGCGGCCCAATGAACTGGCCAGCGCGCTACTGCGCTGGATTGGCCACCAGAAGGCCTGATCGAGTTACTTGGGGAGCTGGTCGGTGGCTTGTTCGCCGTGTTCGCGATCCTTTTCTCCCGGCGGCACGGTGGGTGCGCAAGCGGCGAACAAGATCGCGATCAAGCCGAGGAAACAGAGAGCTCGGAGGGAAAATTTCATGGGAGACTCCTTCTTTGAGGCTTTGGGGATCATTCAACGCCAATCGGCCAAAGAATTTTCGTCGCCCGTCAGTTTGTCGGTTTCGGTTTGACGAGCTGCGAAAATCAGCCGTTGGCCTGTGGAAGAAATAGCTGGTAGGAAGCCTTCCAGCCATCGAAAAACCCTTCCTGGAAGAAAAATTCGTTCCATTCTTGGGTGATCCCGACAAATTCGGGTGGATAATTCCATCAAGTTGGCCGGGTCGTCGCCGCGCAAAGTGACGCGTTTGGGAAGGATTTCCCTTCCGACCAAGTCCGCCAATCGATTTACTCCCGCTCGCCGCGTCTGCCACCGCATCCGGTGCGGGGTGGACCGAGGATGGGGAAGCCAAAGGATATTGTTCCTACGCAAGGGAGCGAGCATTTCTGGAGCCCAACCCATCTCGGCAAGGCAGCACGGAATGGCCGAGGTTTCGGCGATCAAATCGGCGCGACGACGCACGGCCATCGGCCACCAGGCCGCTTGCCTTAAGGGGGATGGGGTGGTCAAACGCACCACATGGACTCCCGAAGTTTGGGACGCCGCGGCCAACACCCCACGGATGCCGCCTACCTCGATTTCTTCGGCTCGGTCGGGATGGGAGCCCGGCGAAATGCAAGCCACAATTCGGTCGACACCGCGGACGGCATCGCTCAAGATGTGGGAATGGGAAATTTCTCCAAAGCTGCACCGCAGATGGCTTCTCCAGCGATCAGGAAACGCGCGAGGGTCCCGCGAAAACACGGAAACCTCCTGGCCCCGGCGGCCCAATTCTTCAACCAACGGGTATCCCCAAAACGACGTGGCCCCGATCACCAGAATCTTCACCGCAAAGCCCCTTTAGACCAACGGCTTTTCGTTGGCTCTTTCTTCTTCGGCTTCTTCCTCTTGGGCTGTTTCCCACTTTTTGACCACAATCTGGAGGGCGATTCCCAAAACAATGGCCGCGATTCCCAAGGTCAACAGGGTCAACACTTTGTCGTGGCTTGGGACTCCTTCCAAGCGCACTTCCCAGTATTCGTTGGTTGTTGAGTCGGTGCCAAGGAATAGTGGATCGGTCTTGCGGATGGCGGTCCCCTGGGCGAGGAAATTTCCTTTGGTGGAATCGTCTAAATGAAGCCGCAAATCGGCCTCCAAGGTCTGGATCATCGCCTCAAATTGTGGGAGCAGCGTTCCGGTAGAGGTCTTGCTGTTGGATTGGACATGGATCGCGCCCTGGCCGGAATCGACCCGTTGGAACGATTTGACCACCGGACCGAGAAAAGAGGGGCGAGACGAAAGAATGACCAGTCTTGCTCGTCCCAAATCCTTTTCGGGCCAGGCGGGAAAGACCGCCACGGCAGGGGACTTCACGCCCATGAAATTTTCTTGGCGCACGCTCGCGTTAGTTAGATCGAACCGAAGCGGTTCCTTCAATAAAGCGACTTCCAAGTGGTTGGCGAACAATTCACGGGTGGTCACCACCTTGTCCGCCGAAGCCTCTTGCCAATGGTGGATGCCATACCAAACCGCCCCAAGCCCTCCCAGGATCAGAGGGAAGGAAAGAATTCTCCAGAGTTGGATGAGGAACTTCATAACCTTAATCTAAGTCGATCGGTGCGGGATCCCCAACCAAGTTCCCGAGTTCAGATCATGAGTTGGACCCGGTCTTGGAGAAATTCGGGAGTGTTCCGGCGGACCAAAGCGACAATTTGGCTGCGGGTGTATTTCATGCTGAAGTGCTTGAGGACCAAATGCTGGAAGCGACATGCATCGGGATCCGCGGCCAAAAACTCCATCAGTTCAAACAAATGCAGATGCCCCTTGGGCTTGGCCATTTCCAGGTCCTCGGGAAGGATGAAGGTCGTTTCGATGACCAAAACCTCCGAGTCCAGGCAGTGGGGCTCTTTTTCCAGGGTGCGGATCGTGCTGTCTCCGATAAACGTTAGGCGAGGATGGGCGGTTTCGGTCTCGATTTCGATCCCTTGGCGCTTGAGGGCTCCCAATTCATGGCCGATCACCCCGAAATATTCCGGTTTCAATTTTTTGCGGATTTCCTTCACGGTGAATCCCAGTGATCGGACGCGGTGATCCACCGGAAAGGACGTGACCCGCAACTGGCGATTCAATTCGACCGTGTCGTGTTTCCCGATGGGAATAAAATCTGGAATGTATTCGGGGCGGTTGCGATGGCCTTCCAGATCGCACCAGGCTTGGGCCAAGTTCTGCAAGGGTTGGACCAAAAAATCGGGGACATGGTACTGGGCAGGGGGCATGTTCAGCATCCGGCGCAAGGAAAAATGCCTCAAGAGGCCTCGGGCGTGGTCCCCGTGGGAGTGGGTTAAAAAAATGTTGGGGAATCGGATGGCCTCGACCGGACACTCCCCGATGTCGAAACAGATTCGCCATTCCGGCACCATCATGTAGGTGGCCAACCCGCCGATCGAGAAGCCCTGCACCTCAAGCCCCCCGCAATCCATGGTGATGGGGAAGGAGGGGCGATGGATGGTATCTAGCTGTTCCGTCATAGGAAGGGCCAAGATAGCACGGCGGGATCGCCAAACGTTGCTAGCTTATCATGCATGCCTGCGACCTCCGCGAATCGGCCAAATGTTCGGCGCGTGCTGCGCGGAAATCCTGCCGCCCCCGGGGTGGCGATGGGGAAGTGCATTCTCATCCACGAGGAGAAGCCGGTTGTCAACGATCGTTCTCTCGAGCCTCATGAGGTCGCTGGGGAAATCCAGCGCTTCGATGCTGCCTTGGAGGAAGCTCGCAAAGAGCTGACCGACCTTCGCGCCAAGGTATTGGAGGAAGTGGGGGAATCCGAGGCACGGGTGTTCGATGCCCACTTGTTGTTCTTGGACGACAACGAATTGATGGGCAACACCCGCAAGGCGATCGCCACCGAACGCAAGGATGCCGGATTCCTGTTGCGTCGGCGTTCGGAAGAGCTGGCCAAAAGGCTGGCTCGCATTCCCGACGCCTACCTGCGCGAACGGGCCACCGATCTCGAAGACGTTGCCGAGCGCGTGGTGCGCCAGCTGGTGAAAGGCCAGCGCCGCCGGGCCATCGAGTTGCACGAGCCCTCGATCGTGGTGGCCCACAACCTCAATCCTTCCACCCTCACCCAACTGAGGGTGCGCAATGTGCTGGGCATCGCCACCGATCTTGGTGGTCCGACCTCCCATGTGGCTATTTTGGCCCGAGCCCTCCATCTACCTGCGGTTTCTGGACTCGCTGCGGCGACCGGGACGGTCCAGACAGGTGACTTTGTCGCCTTGGATGGCAACGCGGGAACTTTGGTGGTCCACCCCACGGAAAAGGAACGCAAAGCCCTGGGAGACCGGCAAGAGGCGTTGCGAAAGTTTGAACTCGAGCTGTTCAGCCTCCGCGATCTGCCCTCGGTGACCATGGACGGGCGGACCATCTTGCTGTCCGCCAACATCGAGTTGCCGGTGGAAGCGGAAAACGCCATTTCTGTGGGTGCCCACGGGATCGGATTGTACCGCACCGAATTCATCTATTTGGGTCAGGGACATATCCCCACCGAAGAAGAACAGCTCGGGGCCTACCGCTACATCGTCGAGCGCATGTCTCCAAGGCCCGTGATCATCCGGACCTTGGACGCTGGGGGCGACAAGATCGTCGATGCCCTCCAAGGGGCTCAGCCCGACCAGAATCCCTTCATGGGATGGCGCTCCATTCGCATGTGTCTCGAACGGCCCGACGTCTTTTTGCCCCAATTGCGGGCCATACTTCGTGCCTCTGCCCATGGCAATGCCCGGATTCTTTTCCCCATGATCGCCGACGTTCATGAATTGCGGGAAGCGAAAGCTCTGTTGGAGACCGCCCGCAAGGAGCTGGAAGAAAAAGGCATTCCCTATGCCAAGAACATTCCGGTTGGAGCCATGGTCGAGGTGCCTTCGGCCGCCATATGCGTCGATGCCTTGGCGCGGGAGTGCGATTTCCTTTCGATTGGGACCAATGATCTGACCCAGTTCACCTTGGCGGTGGATCGCGGCAGCCAACGATTGGCCAATCTTTACGACCCCCTCCATCCGGCGGTCTTGCAGATGGTGGCCATGACCGTGGAGGGGTCTCGCAAGCACGGAACCTTGGTGGCGGTTTGTGGCGAATTGGCTTCGGATCCGGTCGGGGCGGTCGTCCTTGCAGGGCTTGGGGTCGACGAGCTGTCCATGAGCCCTTGGGCGATCTTGGAGGTCAAGAAGATCTTGCGCTCCATCAACTGGCAAGATGCCCGCGAGGCCGCTCAGCAAGCTCTGGAATTAGCCGGTTCGCGGGAAGTTCGCGCCCTCCTCCAAGATCGCTTCAAACGCAAGCTCCAAGGATTGGGGATGGTTTCCCGAGCCCTGAGCCGAGGCACACGACCTTCTAAATAGGTTCCTGTATGGATCGGTCGCGACCGATCCATACAGGAACGAATCATTCTCCGGATCTAGACCATTGGGGGGACGGACTTTCGTGCAGGCAATGGTGCAGCATGGAATCCCACTCGTCGCGTCGCGCGGAATGTCGCAAGGCGATTCGGCCGTCCTGAGCCCCGATGACATCGGAATCCGACAGGATTTCCAAAACCCAGGTTTCGGGAATGCAGTCGGAAACCATTTTTGCGAGATCGGGAGTTCCACCTGCGGCGTTGCGATCGATGATGACCAGGCCTGGTGGATCCCCTTCGAGGACGGGAAGGGCTAGGGATTCGCGAGCGAGTTCGGCGCTATCGCAAAGGAAGATGGCTCGTTCCAGGTCGGATCCGGAGCGATCGATCCAGTCCAGGATCCATCGCGACCAGCATGCGCTGAGCTTGGCATCCGAACAAATGAGGAAAATTCCACCCTTCATGTCCGATCCAAGATAGTCTCCGCGACCTTGGACACGAGGTACTCATCGAGTGGGGCCCCTTCGTCCAAGTTCAATCGATCGGCTTCCCGGATGGCTTGTCCGAGTTTTGGACCGACGGCTATCCCTGCCTTTTGAAACTCCATTCCCAGAGCTGGAAGTGTTTTGGGAATGCGTTCGGACAAACCTTGGAAATGATCCGACGGCGACCACGGGGAGGGAAAGACCTGCTGGAATCGCTTGAGGGCATCGGCCAGGACCAGCCAGGATTTGTCTCGAACCAAAAAGGCTTGGTGTGAGGGAGGGGGAGGAGGGGTCTCCCAGCACAAGGGCCAACGGGTCCAGATCAAATTTGCGGCATCGATCTCGGATCGCGAACAGCGCAGGCGTTGGAGAAGTTCGGTTTGGGCGCTGTGCAGGGAGGCGATGGGTCCAAAGGTCTGGGGATGATCCCACCAGGAACAAAGGGGAAGTCCAAGCAGGGTGACCCACATTCCGGGTTGCCGGGGGATGGGTGTTTTGAAGATCTCGATCAGGTTCCGACGGGAGGAATCTCCTTCCAATCGTTGGTGAAGCGGTTCGCACAGGGCCCGGATCACTCCTGCATCGATCAACAGCTCGACCGATTTGGCGAAGGACCCTTGGGCTTCCATCTTGCTCAGTTCTTCATGGATCCTTTCCCCCGAAAGCCCCGAGGTCTTCGAGGAAAGATCGACCATGGCTTCCCAAGTCTGGGGGTCGAATTGGAGACCAAAGCGGACGGCGAAACGAACGGCGCGCAAAATTCTCAGGTGGTCTTCCTGAAAGCGCTCGCGAGGGTCGCGGATGCACCGAAGGATTCCGTTTCGCAGATCGTCCAAGCCTCCCACATGGTCATGGACCTCACCGGTTTCGGGATCCATCAATAGCCCGTTGATCGTGAAATCGCGTCGCTGCACGTCCAATTTCGCGTCGGCAGGCCCGACATTCGAGGGCCGGCGACCGTCGAGATAGGCGCCTTCGCTGCGGAAAGTGGTCACCTCCAGCCGTTCTTCTCCCCAAAGAACCATGGTGACTCCGAGCTCGGGTTTGACGGGAATTGTCCGCTTGAACAAGCCTCGAACCTGGTCCGCAGTGGCGGAGGTCGCGATGTCGTGGTCCACGGGAGACAGTCCCAGCAAGAGGTCGCGGACGCATCCTCCAGCAAGGTACGCCTCATGGCCGGCTTGGCGCAATTCTTGGACGACCTGGAGGGGGCCTGGAATCTTGGTCCAATCGAGAAGAATTTTAACCATGTACAGGGAAGAATGGTAAACTCCTTGCACGAACTATGGCCCATCAAACTCCAAGAACTTATCGAAGTGGACAGTGGATGGTGATCGAGTGCCGCGAAGGACTCGACGCGACCAGTGCCGGTTGGATGCGCGATATCCTGGGGCAGGTGCGCGATTCCACCTGGACCGGCATCGTCGTGGACTTGTCCGGAGTGAAAACCTTGGATGGAAGTGGGAAGCGAATCCTCCTCAATTTCCACAAAGGAATTCAGGAAAATGGACGGGCCATGGGTGTGGTCACAGCAGAAGAATCGATTCGCCATGATCTGATGACCGAGGGGCATTTCTCCATTCTGAATGATCTGTCGGAACTCAAGCGTAGCATCCATGAAATGGCTCCGGAGCGATTGCAATCGCTGTTGGTGGGAGGTGCCCGCACGGCGAACCTTCTCGGATTCCGTCTCCGCTGTCCGGTTTGTCGCTGTGAAGATGTCAAAGGTTGGCTTGCCGACCCGTCCAAGCACACCAAGCTTTGGATTCCCAACGAGATCACTTTGCAGTTGGCGGCGATTGAATCGAAAAACGCCTTGAATGTCGACGCCTACTCGGTGGCGGTGTGTCCGGAATGCCTTTTCTCGGCGACCCGAATCGATTGGTTCGATGCCTTGGGGTCGCGGTTGCCAGCCACGTTGCCGGAAGGCAGCATCGAAAGGTTGTCGAAGGGTTTTGCGCGCCGTCGATCCTTGGTCGCCGATGTGGCGATGGAAATGCCCATTCCGGTTTTTTTCGGGATGCCTCGGGTCGACAAAGCCGTGCAATGCGCGTGGCTTTTGGCGGAAGAATCGATTCGCTGCGTGGGTCGGGACCGATCCTCTACCGATGGTTTTAGCATCGCCATTGCCATTTTGATGCAAGCC
>CAIKAA010000535.1 GCA_903825275.1 uncultured Fibrobacterota bacterium
AGAAGTCTTCCCAAATTGTCGTGATCGATGGAGGAAAGGGTCTGAATTGGGGTTGTTCGGCCAACACGATTTTCGCCTCGTCCGAACGAGAAGGATCCTGCATGGCCGACTGAATCCAAGCAGACCATCGCAGTTGAAAATCAGCTGATCCAGCTTGCACGTTCCATTTGCCGATGAGGTCATCTGTATTGGAAAGGACGACCTGAGTTTCACCCGCCAGTACCGCCGATCGGTTTCTCAAAAGAAACTGTTCCGAAAGTCGGATCCCGAACAGTTGTCGCTCAGAAGGAAGGGGGAGTGTAAAATCCGTATCCTCCAGACATTCCGAGGTGGCTATGTGCAGCGCAAGCAGGATTCCCTGTGGTGTGCCACGATAGGAAAAGAGAATGGGGGCGTGGACCAATAGAAGTCGACGACGTTTTTCGTCCAAGGCTGGATCAAATACAAGGCCCAGCCATCCAGCCAACCAATCCAGAGTCGAGTTGGGGGCGATCCTCACATCGAAAAGTGCCGTGGAGTGCACAATGCGATCTTCGATGGACGTGAAAAGTCCTTCAAAATTTGCAAGGAACCGTTCAAGGAAATCCCTTGGACCGCTTTCTTCTCGGTAGATCGCGGGAAGGTATTGATCCAGGTACGAAAAGCGGGGCTTCCAAATACGCATTGCGTAGATGCTTGGTGTGTGCAATTCCTGTCCGGAGAACTGGAGGATCAGTTGCATGTATCGACCTCGAGCTCCCTGGAGCAGAAGCTCCCACGTGCCTGCCCCGCCGGATCGATCACTAACCTGATCCGTCCATGGAATTTCCGAACCAGAAGTTCGAAAAATTAGATCGGGTTGAATGATCCAAGAAGCTACGGTCAACTCTTCTATCCGGTCGGCTGTCCTGACCTTGATCACAACACTGGCTCCAAATGGAATCCGTCCATCCATCATCAATCGGTGCCAAGCGAATCCCGGCATTTCACCATCTAGGATGGGCGACGCGAGCTGTCCGAAGTCGGCGTATCGCCTTCTGTGCATCTCAACAAGGGGAACCCATCGGGAGTTACTAAAGTAGAATGCGCCTTTTGGAGTGCAGACCAGTTCGACCCCAGAGTAGCGACGCAACAGCAGTTCTGATGGGACGGATTCAACTTTCCACTCAGGGGCGGATAAATTGATGTCCAGCCGGAAGGCTTGATTTCCATTGTCAGAGACCACTACCACCGAAGCTGTATCGGAACCCCCCGCGATCAGTTCTAAATCGTAACCAGATACCCAAAAATTGGCTTTGGCGACGTCATCTGGAAACACCATCGTATCAGCAATGATTTGAAGGGATGTGGTTTCACGCCCGCCGTCGGGCCGGATTCGCTCGAGTCTTCCCCATCCAGATTGCTGGCGTTCCAAAACGACGATAGAGCCATCAGGGAGAGATTCTATAGAAATTGGATCCCAGGTGTCATCGATGACGTACGGGGAGTCGAGATAACGATTCGTGGTTGCATTGCGTGAAGGAGGGGGCGGTGGGCTGGAAACGGGCTGGAAAAATGTTTCTTCTGGCCCCATAGCCGAAAGGTCGGCGCCCAAGGTGCGATCGAGCGTCCAAACCTTGTGATTTACGCGATCCAGAATGCACAGTCCACCTGTGGCGGTGGTGGATAAATCCCAGGGGACGATCTGGTTTTTTGCACAAAGCGGCATTAGAAGTGGAGCTGCGCCTCCCATGAGATCAAAGAGGAATAGGCTTCCCGTCGCGTCGCAAGATCCCGCCACGAGCCAGTGGCCTGGGAGCGTCGTAAGCCCAGCAATGTTGGGGGGGGGGATTTCTACGGGTTCGGATGGATGAAATGAACCGGTGGGAATTACGACAGGATCTGTTTCTGGTGGCCAAAACACGGCATCCGAATTGTCGCCGGAATTTGTAGCCAATATAGAGTGACCATCGGCGGCGATTCGATAGGCGTTGCCAAACTTGTCCATTGCTGCGGCCCGGCGTTGATCCAGCACTGGAACTGTATCGTGCATCGATGCTTTGAAATTCGGCGTGCGCGGAGACAGAATGATCGTTTGGGAGAGCTCGCTCCAGGAAATAGAAGGAGACCCTCCAGGGTTGCTCCATAAACCAGAAAGCTGGGACCAAGAAGCTGGATCCGTCCCCGAAAGAGAGTTGGGTGAAAGGAATGCTCCCCAATCGTCCTTTCCCAGGACCAAATGGAATCGACTTTGGTTTGCGTCGATCATTTCAGCAGGTCTCGGGGATGATGGGCAGGGGGAACCGCCGCTGGGTTGTGGTTTCGCCGGTAATCGGATCGATGATGGTCTGGGTGTCTGAATAAGCCGTGCTGCCGGAAGAGCCCGAGCCGCCGGAAAGGACTGTGCTGCCGAGCAAAGCTTCAATGGGCATTGCTGGGCCTACCACTACAGACAGTGCCGAAATCCAAGGCAGCTCCACGCCAACAAGACGGATCGAATCCGATGTTCCTGAGGTGCGATCGGAGTCCAGAATAAAATCGTCAATTCGAAGGACGCCCACTTCTCGGGCGGCCTCTGCCAGGAGTTCAAGTCGGTTGACTTCCTTTAGCAGCGGCCAACCCTTTTCCATTCCCCGGTAGGAAAGACCAGTGTCGATCTCGGCCGATACTGCGGATGGATCTCGCAAAGGAGCCAAATATTGTCGTATCCGCGCCTCCAACCGGTCTCGGACATCGGGAGCAGAATACCCACCGGCTACGGTGATTCCCACGGAGATCCTGATCGGCACGTAAACCGGGCCGCAAACAACGATTTCCGTCGTGACAAGACGGCGTGGGTCGAGTTGTCGGCAAAGGTTCTCCAACATGTTCGAGTCGGGTTGTGGCCTTGATGGATCTCTGGCGTCGTTGCGTGGCAGAACCATCAAGGACACCACCCCTGGAACATCTCCGGGAAGACGGTCCGTAAGATCGGGATGCCAAGCGGGAAGTACTTCAATGCGTCCCAGATCCACCCCCGGGGTAGAGCGGGCAATTTCTTCGAAGTCTTCTGCGGTCACTAGGCGATCTCGATGGCGCATCCAAGCGGAAACTCGACGTGATCCGTCCTGAATCGTTTCTTCATTGACTCCTCCCCAGGTTGGGATCGGATTGCGGGGCTTGATCGAAGGCATATTGTCCGGGGAGGTCTTGATTGCGCCTGCGGGAAGGTTTCCAAAAGCGCCCATTGTGGTCGAGTAGTTTGCCACGATCTGTGACCCTGTCGGTGGTCGTTTTCCGCGCAATCCGTCGCCAAAAGTCACTGAACTTTCGACTTCGTTGACCAAGAAAACATTGACAGGTTTGCTAGAAACCAAGCCCGTGCTGGGAGGTGCAGCAGGATCGGTCCAGCGGACCTCCGGTCCAGCAGCTGCCAGGTCGTCAATTTCCGTCCATGGAATTATGTCGCTTTCCGGAAGCACCTGAATGCTCACGCTGCCTCCGATTATGCCACTTTCTTTGAAGTTGAAGGTCTGATCAGAAGATCCATCGCCTTGGCCGAGAACTTCGTTGAGGAGAACCTGTCGCTGTTCGATCAACGTTGTGTTGATTCCCGCCCAAGTCACGGCGAAATTCAAAGAAGTCGAAGGTGTAATCCGAACCCACCCCGCCACTCGAGCGGCAAGTTTAGAATCCAGCAGAGTGGGAGGAAATTCACCAACGCCAGATTCCAAAGGATCGAGTTCATCCCACGCCGATATATCCAACAGTTCAGGAGATCCCGGCATCTGGATTTCCAAAACGTCGGGTCCTTTGTGCAAGGATGCACCTCCACGGAATGGGCAGGCAGCCCATCCTGGCAGGGGAACTCGACCCGAATCGGTGTCCTTGAATGTAGCGTTGGGAATGTCGATCCGGGAAATAGGAGTCGGGTCGTCTTGTGCTCCTTGTCCGCGCGAGGTTCCCATAGTTTTCGGGATTTCTTCCAACCACGGAACGATCCCAAGACTCAAATATCGACCAGCCAACCAGCTGCGCATTTCTGCCGCGCTCGAGATGCTTGATTCAGGTAGAAGCAGGGCGATCCACAAGTACCCGTCCACCGTTTGCGTTCTCAGATAGACAGGTTCGCGGCCATCGAGTATACGAGTCCTATACATGACAGGATCTGCCGAAACACTTTCTCCCAGCGACGAATACAATAACGAGTAGTATTCCTTTTCTGTTGCGGAAGGGGTCGCGGTTTCCTTGACCATCGCCAGCGACTCCAGAGGAAGAGCGTCCAGGGGCGCTAGCGTTCGGAAGGGGATGGATCCGGCGCGTACTTCAATATTGGCATCCAGACGCACGGGAAATGGTTCCCTGGTGGCGTCGAAAGCAACCAGGCCTTTGGCAGGAGCCGATGGAGAAAGTTTGAGGCCGAGCAGATTTAGAAACTTGGCACGAGCTGCCTCCGGCACTCGGTTGGCCCGGTACAAGACGCTTTCCGACAAGAAAGCAAATAGTTCAACAAGAGTGACTCCAGGATCGCTTTCTCCCAAATGGGTCCATTCTGGGGTGTGTACCGGAACTCGGTCCAATGTTTCACGGACCAAGTCTTTGAATCTACGATCGTCTATGGATGGCGATGGAAAGGACATTTCGGTTCCTGGCTGTTAGGACGGATTCTGTCCTGAGGTGGAAATGGAAAGCGAGATGCGCTGAAGTGCTTGTGTGGCGATCAGGCGAAATAACACAGTTGCATGCGCCGACGCAGGATCGTCAGAGTCGGGAGAAACGGTGATCGATTCGAGTTTGACTCGTGGCTCCCAGCGGGCCAGCGCTTGTGAGATGGCCTTTGAAATTTGCACGTGGGTCGATGCGGTGTTTGGGTCGAACAGGAAACTTCCAAGACCGGCGCCGTACGTGGGAAGGTTCACTCGTTCTCCAGGTTCCGTAGTTAGAAGGATCCGCAAGGATTCCTCGACGTTCACCTCGCCCCAACTCCAGGCCAGACGTCCTGTCTCGTCGATGTGGGGGGGGAATGCGATGCCTTTGCCAAATATGCTGGTGGCGTTCATACTGTTCCTTTGTCAGAAGTTGACTTGTTCTTCGGGACCGGAATCCAAAACATGAACAGCGGCAACCATTTGAACACGATATCCAATAATGCCACCATGATCATGAGGATGATGAGGGCGCAAATGGTGATGATGGGGATCGACATGACCAGCATCATTCCCCTTGAATCGCCGGTTTCACACTTGCCTTTTCCTGGGCGTGGAAGCTTCTTATGGAAGGGCCATGGCAATACGGAAAGGACCAGATTCCCAAAGGTGATTCTCTTCATGCGGCTTGCATGGCTGCACATCAAATCAGAAAGTTGGAGGACCGTATTGCGGTCGAATTTTCGCAGTCCTGCTGGCGTGGGGTCGATGGGAAGCCCAATTTTGATCGGACGTGCGGGGGCGTCGGAGTCGTAGTAGCTCGCCATCTGAAACGGCGTGGTGGGCTCGCTGAGGATTTCGGGATGTTCAGCTAGGCACTCCGGATGTTCAAGCACCATCCTCACCACATACCAGCCTTCGCGGGTGTCTCCTGGAAGGTTTTTGGCTGACGAAGGATCCGGACCCGTTGTGCCAGGTTTCAGACAGTCCGCCACCAATTCCAGCAAGTAGTTCAGACGGATGCTGAAATTGTCATAAAACGATGCAGGATTGGATAAATTTGGAGGTGCCGGAGAAGGTGGGAAGGTCCCGAACTCCGGGTCGGTCAACAGGAAAAGAAAATTCGGCCAGCCCGTGACTTCCGGATCAGGAAGGTCCTGGTAGGGTTCGGGAAAGGTGTAGTCGTTGCGAGGGACAGAGATGGAATCTTGGGTGATCCAAGCGTTATCCAGACGATCTTGAAAGCTCCCCGCTTTGCGAATGGCATCTAAAAGGTTTGGAGCAACGCCGAAGTACAAGCTTGAGAAATTGTTCCAGGACTTCGTATTCCAAAGCCAGAGCGCGAGATTCGCTTCAGGGCTATGGTCATCTGTTGGCACGGTTCCTGGTGCCTGGTCTAATGTGTGACAAATCGTGTCGGACCCGTAAAGCTTGAGAAATTGGAACAGTTCTAAAAGCAAAAACCAGGAAGAGACCTGGACCCGGCTTCGCAATTGGGCTTCAGCCAGCTCAAGGTTTGTCCCTGATATCGGATAAGTGTTTCCGCTATCATCATAGGCAAAAAACGAATCTGGAAATTCTCCCGTGGGACCGTAGACAGATTCCAAGAGTTCCATCCAGGGACCTGTCACTTGCGAGCGAAACAGAAGTCGCCTTTGATCGACGCTTTCTGTTGTCGATGCTGATGCCGTCTGCACGTTTGCGCCTTGGTAGGTTTCGCGTCGACCCAGGGGAATGGTTCCCATGAGCAGGCGGCGCGGCTGTTCATTCACGTCTTTGTAATTGGCTTGGCTGATCCCAAGTCGATCCTCTCCAGAAACCAGACGATCATTTTGCCAGGTTTCCTGCCAGTTCGGCGTGTTTCCAGCGATCCAAGCCATTTCCATCCAGTCTGGGAAGGAAGCCGTCGCCGGATTCCAAATGGGTCCGTTCGCGTAGGTTGTTGTGTCCATTGTGTCGGAGTTTGGCAATAGGCGTCGCACGACCATTGAAACGCTCTGCCTCTTGGATTTGTTGATGGAGCGTTCTGGAAGACCAGGTTTTTGACAAAGCAAATGAGATACGACTAGATAGTGCCTCTTATGGGCTGCTTGATAGAGCTTGAGCGGCTTTTTGGCGGTAGAAGCAGGAACCACGGAATAGATCTTAGGATTGGATTTCAGGCGTAAAATTCGGCGGAAATTAGCGATTGTTGCTGGTGCACTTTCTAGTAAAGGCGATGATTCTGCAGCGCGTTGGGACGGTTCGCGCCAGGTTTCTGGTTCCGCTTCCAGCGAGGGTAGTTCGCGTGGGTCGTGCTCCAACAATTGGAATAGCTGTTCCATGAATGCATCGTCGGCGAACCGTAATAGTCGCGGCCGATGAAAGCCGGGGCTTAGTTGGCCTTGCTCGCTCCAGAATGCAGGAGGCGCGGTCCAAATGGCTGGATGCTTCATCACCAGATGTTCCCCGCTCCGGGTGTGTAGGTTGCCGCCACGATGGTGTTGGTGATCACCGTATCAGCCTGCACGACCCCCGAAAATTTGGACATGGCGGAATCGACGGTGACCATGCCTGCCGATACTGCGACTTGACTTGCGTTTACCGTTACTTTCGCGCTTGAATCAATCGTGATGCCCGAACTTTGGAGCTTGACGGAATTGCCGTTGCTGTCCTGGATTTCGACGCCTCCAGGTCCGTCGTGCATGGTGATCGATTGGCCTCCCGGGGTCTCCAGTGTCAGACTTTCGGTGCCGTTGGCATCATCAAGGGTGATCTTCACTCCGTTGCGGGAACGCATAACTTTCTTTTCGTTTTTACCACTGCCATCCATGGACTGGGGTGGAGCGTCCGATCCATTCCAGAGCATTCCCAGAACGAACGGGTGACAGGGGTCGCCGCCTTGGAATGCAACGAGCACTTCGTCCTCGGGATCTGGAATGAACCACGCTCCACGGTTGGGACCTGCCATGAATGCGGCCAGTCGTGACCAGACTTCGCAAGCCGCACCGCCAGAGTCCGGTGACCAGGGTAAGCGGATTTTAACGCGGCCTTGGTTATTCGGGTCCTTGATGTCCAATACAGTGGCGACATGCACCCCGTACCAGCGACCACCCCAGCCGTCGGGAACGCGTTCGTGGAGCATGGAGTCTAATGGTCCTTTCATGGTTAGGCCCCTACCCATGCTCGTTCCATGACGATTTCTGTCCAAAGACCGCGCGCGTCGTCGAACCGATGTTCTGCTTCGGTGATTCCGTATAGGCCATTGAACCAAGGGCCTACGTTAGAGATTTTCACGGTCCTTCCGGGTGCCAGACGCGAATCAGGAACAGTTCTGGCACGACCACGCACGAATGAACGGGAGATTTCACAAAAGCGCGATTTTCCCACATTGCTTGCTTCATTGTTATCCCATGGCGTGGTATGAACGATCGTTTCGATTCGATCACCGATCGCTTGCTGCAAAATCTGCGGTCCCGATTTCCCGGAGGGATCTACGATCCGCGACAATGCCGACGAATCGGTCCGTACCGAAACCGCGCGCTTGGCAGCAACATCCCAACCGCCCAAAACCAAAGCCGTTCTTTGGTGGGCGAGATCCGCGGTGACGTGAAATTCGAATAAATTCGACCCCTGGGTCAATTCCAGCCCGCTGTCGGTGCGCGAAGAACGGGTCTTTGCTTTCAGAGTGTTGCTTTCCAGCCAAAGATCCAAGTCGCAATCGAGTGCCCTGGTGCGAAGGAATTCAAGATCACTCTGGTTCGCCTGCACTTGCACAGGATACGTCGCGCCCGAAATATCGGTGTCGCACTTGAGGCCGTGATCGTTCGCGATCTGGCGGAAAATGTCCGCATCGGATGTCGTTTCGAAACTTCGCGTTCGTCGCGTCATTCGCAGGTCCTGCAGCCCGTCGTCTGCGGTGATGACAAGCGTCGGCGGTGCCATTTCTGGAAAACGCCCTTCTATTGACAGAATGCGTCCCGAGAACAAAATGCCTTCCTTTATCCGAATTTCGATTTTTTTTCCGAAATTGATGACGTCGCCTCCGAAAAGCGTGAATCCCGGCGTCCCATTCGGGGCCGTGCCCCAATTGGAAAATTCTATTTCCAAATCGGCGGCAAGTCCTTGGGTCCACCTTGCCGAAAGCGACAACATGGCGCCTTCCAAAGTGTCACGACGATTTCCGTCAATCCAGATCTCTGGGCGCGAGCCGACAATTGTATTTGAGTCGGACATCAGTGAGGCCACCGGCGTAGATCCCGGTTCTTATGACAGCGCAGGACTTGATCTACAATTTCAGTCATCTGATGAGGGTCGAGAGTTGGGTTCGAGCTCGAACGGGTCGATTTGGTTTCCCCAGCTAGTTGGGATTCGGGGGCCATTTCTACTTGATGGATGACGACGGGCATGATGTATTACTTCCCTGTGCCAAGGGAGGATGGATCCAGCATGGTCCCTGCTCCCGGAAAACGTGGATTGTTGATCCCGTTTGAAGATGCCAAACTCTGCCAATCAATCCCGTTAGAGGCCGCTGCCGATTGCAGGGATTGACCGGCGTGGATGGGGATCTGTGGAATGGTTTTCGGGCTCTTGCCAAGCAACCCGAACCAGGCGTCGCTCTTGAATTCGGAACGCAGGATCTTTTGCTGCGACAATCCGAGTGAAATGTTTGCACGTAATGGCTTGCCCTGTGGTGAGAAATATTCCAGAGCTTCTTCCAACGAGTCGACCAGCCCGTCGAATAGAAGAGATCCCCAAAGGAATCGGATTCCCGGTGGGAGGAATTTCTTTGCGTCCGTGGACGCCGCTTGGGGAGTGATGAAGAAGGTCACGTCTTGGGTCAGTTTGCGAACATCATCGATCGTTTCGCCGTTGGCACCCGGAGAACTTGCATCAAACCACAATTGGACGGAGAGCTTGGTCGTGCCGGATCCAATGAATTGTCGTCCCGCGCTTCCCTGGGATTGATCACCGCCGCCCGAAGAGTTAGTCTGGATTTGGTTGGCGAACTGTAGCTTGAGGGTTTCGGGATTGAATTGAACCGTCACTACTTTGCCGCCCGATTTTGGGCCCTGCATCTGTTCGTCCAGTTCGATGAGTTGAGCTTTCATGGGTGCCTGGCTCATGTGGAAGCTCCCGGGAATTTGATCGTAAACCGTTCGTAGGCGATTTGGAGTTCCTCTACCGCCACCATTCCGTCACGGGCATTCATGGGCGGGGCTTTCAATTTGATGGGCAAACAGCGCGAAAGCTGAAAGCGTACGCTTTCTCCAGAATGATCAGATGAAGACACCACGACTTCGACTTCAGCCCGCAACGTTGGGTCGTCGATGCTTTTGGACATCCAATCCCAAAGGGCCGCGCTGTCCGTGCTCATGCCTCTCTTGAGGCTTAGTTGACCCCAAACGGAAGGGCCGGCAAGTCGAATTTGGCGATCGTTGCCCCCACCTTCACGAATTGTCTTAACTTCCATGCTCACTTCCAGCCCATCGCATTCTGAGAACGCGCCTGAAACCAATGGGGACCGGTCGCCATCGGGAATGATTTCCACTTGGAAGTTGAACGCGGTGAATGGCTTATACTGTGGTGAGCTCATCTTGTCTCCTCGGTAAGAAGACGTTCACCCACCACAGTCAAGCTTAAGACCAACCAAGTTAACGGAATCGAAGGTGCCACACGCAAATCCACACGAAGGATTCCGCTGTCAGAATCTGACTGAACATCCACACGATAGGAGCTTCCTTCTCCAATTCCGCGCATCGCGCCACGACGATGCAGTTCGCCGAGAATTTTCAAGAAAGCGCGTTCGATCGAGCGTTCCAGCACTGGACCTGAAGGCTCGAAGACCCAATCCTCTCCGGTCTGCTTGCATAGCCTTCGTAGTAGCCCCAAGAATCGACGTACGTTCGAAGGGATGTCGTCGGGATCTTCGCTCAAGGTGTCCCACCAATTCATGAACGCTCCTTGGGGGTCCATTCCTATTGGGCAAACCTGTGCATCGCGGAGGTTTGCCTCGTCGCCGGGAGCCAGAAGCAGGTCAGTCGACATGACCTGAAACAATGGTTTACGGCCGGGTGAGATCCATGCACCCTGCGCGATGGCGGTCGAGGCGAGCAGACCAGCTACGGCCCCTTCTGGGGTGACTGCATGGAATATGTCGTCAAATGTTCTGATCCAAGGATGTACCAGAATTCCTTGGGAAAGCAAGTGGAGTTCGCTGGGATTGATCGATGGAACCAGGTCTGGCAAGTTCCTGCTGTCACGCAATGACCGGGCATGATTGGCGGCATCCTCCCATCGCCAATGGACGGGAAGCGAAAGGATGGCCATGACATCTCCACGTGCCGAAGCCGTGCGAAGAATCGCTCTGTGGATGGACAATATTCCTTGGGGGTCTGGTTGTGAGGCCATAAATTGAAACGGTTGATTGAGCACTTCCGCAATCGACGACCACGCTCCAGCGATGCCGTCCTGGATTGCGCGGACTCGATATCGCCGCAGACCAGCTTGATTGATTTGGCGGACGTAGCTTGACGATTCTCCGACATAGACCGTTTCCCAGACAATCTTGGATGGATCGACGGACTCCTGCAATTCAAAACTTTCCTCGACCGAATCGTCCGCATTCCAGTTTAGTTGGAGTCGCCCATCTGGTCCAGGCGGATTGCCCTTGTACCAATAGGGAGGAAAAAAAAGACCGGATTGGCATACATGGAATTCGCCAATTGGGGCGTCTGGTTCAGGTGGTGCAACCACCACATTCCACCACATATCCGAGACTCCCACAGGCTCCCAATTTGGATGCACTACATCGGGAACTGAAACCAATGTCGCTTCGCTGGATGGTCCAGGTGTGGCGCCTGCCAAGAGGGCATGGACACCTCGTGGGAAAGTCAAAGTCGATTTTCGCAGCTGTCGATCTGCCCAGCGGTCGCGTTGGGCGCGACGTGCTTCTCGATCATTGGTTGGAGAATCAGGTACGGGTGGATCTTCCGGGGGCATACACAGAAAGGCCTGGGCTTCGGCTTTGGCGGCCAAGGTGGGAGCGAGTTCACCCCTCAGGTTCGAGTCTAGAAACATCGATGCACTGATCGCGGCGTTGAAGCTCGCCAATCCATCGCGCTCCAAGGCCGGAGCCGGATCGGAGAGGGGTCCGGTACCATCAAAGAAGTCAGGGGCCTCACCCAGGGGAAAAATGAAATTCGAAGGAGTGGGGGGGAGAAGAGGAAACTCGGGAGGGATTTCAATGCCTTGCGCGTTGGCAAGGGAAAGATCTGTCACCAACGATTCCACTCCATCAACAATTGAATAAAGGTCTAGGCGGATTCGGTCGACGATCAACGCGGTGTGGGTGAGCCATAGGTCGAGATCATTGTCAAGCCCAGTGACGGCAACATCCCATACCTCAGCAATTAGTCTTACTTCCAGGATTTCGTGAACGATGTCTTCCTGCGAAACTTGGCATTCCAAGACACGCATCCAGGCGGTTGCGCCCGATGTCCAGCGAATTCTCCCCACCGTGCCCTGGGACATGACCAAATCGAGTCCGATGCTCGAATAGATCTGAACAAGGTTGTCTGCAATCCAGAAGGCGGCGGCGCCGGTGCGTGATTCTGTCCAAGTCAGGCCATCCGAACGGTCGAAGATCCCGATTCGACATTCGCCAGAAGTGCTTGGACCTTCAGATAGGCGCCGCAATGCCACTCCTGGACCAAGAACAGCCATAACAGCTCGGAGATCTGACCCAGGCTTTGGCGTCATGGAATTCACGGGAAGCAAATACTGCGTCTGTTCGTCGAGTTGGATGCGAACCAGATCGCCGGCACGCAAGTCGCTAGGGTTTGGCAAAAGGAAATCGGCCGTTCGTGTATCGTTGACTTTTGCCGTTCCTCCGGTGCATTGGAGGTGGAGTCTGCCAATTTGCGTGGACAAACGAAGGGAATCGGACCACGACCCAAAATCACGTGTTGCCGATTCAACGGGAGAGATCTTCAACGAGGTGTCGAATCGGGCTTCCAATAACGAGGGGAAAGCAAAATGGTTTTTGCGAACCTTCTGGATATCGAGGACCCGCATCACCCAGCAACGAAGGCCGCCGTTTGCAAAAAATTGCCGAACAGTTCCAGGAAGATTTCCCTTCAGGACGGAATTCGACGACGGATCGAACGCCAATTCGACCTCGCCGCCGAAATGTTCCAAGAATTGGACATAGCTCTCCAATGCAACAGGAGTGTCGATGGGTCCCCTACGAGCAAACCCGACAAAATACGCCACATCCATTCGGGGGAGGGTATCCCCTGAACCAGATGTGCCTGTCAGGAATCGGATGCTAGGGAGCCTGCGCGAGACCACTGTCATCACTCCATCTCGAGACGCTCGTAGGCGAGCACCAGCTCTTCCAGGGCTACATCGGTTCCCTTGGCGTTTAACGGACCGCTGGTATGCTTGATGATCCGCGATCGCAGAAGTTTCCAGGACTGTACGATCTGGGTGTGGTCCTCGTTTTGCAAGTGGATCACAACGGTTCGCAAGGCATTCTGGTCCCCGTTGCGGATGTCGTTGAGCCAGCTATACAGGTTCAGAGATCCGATTACACCGCGTTTCAATGTGACGTCGGTGGACTTGTTGAGTCCCGTCACCTTCATCACGCTGTTCTCGCGACTGTTCCCGTTGCGGTATTCGGCTACGGATACTTCCATGCCGATGCCGCTGATTTCTTGAAAGCCCGCGTCGGGACCTTCGGTGTTGCCCGTGCCCAAATCGACCAGGAAATTGAATTGGACGTAGGGGCGTTCTCTCAGTGTTGCCATTTTCTGTTTCCTCGTGTTATCGGTTTCAGGAACGGCTGTCGGCCGTCCACTGGCCGATGCGGAAGACGACGAATTCTGCTGGCTTGATTGGAGCGACGCCAACCAAGGCGATCAGACGGCCATTGTCGAGGTCGTTCTGAGTCATTGTGGAACGGTCGCAGCGTACGAAAAAAGCCTTCTCTGGCTTGTCGCCAAGGAGAGCGCCTGATTGCCACTCATTCAGGAGAAAATCCTGGATGGTGCGTCGAATGTTCGCCCAAAGCAGATCGCCGTTAGGCTCGAAGACCGCCCACTGGGTCCCTTTGTCAATGGATCGCTCTAGGTAGGCGAAGTAACGGCGCAGATTGACGTACTTCCACTCTGGATCAGAACTGATCGTACGCGCCCCCCACAGCCGGTATCCGCGGCCCTCGAAGAATCGGAAGCAGTTGATACCTTCGGGATTCAAAACTTCCTGCTGGGCCTTGGAAATGTTTGATTCGAATCCTTGCGACAACCGGACAACTTCGTTTGCGGGGGCTTTCCAAACTCCGCGCTCGTTGTCGTTGCGAGCGTAGATTCCCGAAACGAATCCGCTGGGAGGCATGTCGATTGGAACACGCGAAATTGGATCGGAAATGGTCACCCAGGGATAGTAGAGGGCTGCGTACTTCGAATCGAGCTTGGCCCTGAAATTCCGGACATCCGAAATGGTCTGACCAGGTCCGCAGTCGATGACCGCTATCCGATAGCGCATCAATTCGGCGTGGGCGATCAGCAACGAAACGATCGCGTTTGCGTCATCCCTGCGAGACGGATAATTCCAGGTAGATCCGGGGGCTGCGACGATCGAGATGTCCTCGATCTCTTCAAACTGTTTGAGTCCAGTGGAGTAATTCTTGGTCGGATCCGACTTGCCTTCGTATTCGGTCGCCCCGGGGATCTGTCCATCGTTACCCCCGGCAAGCAACAAATCGACGGAAACGCCCTGCGAGAATTTGTCCGCAGCGGTAATGCCCTTTGCCGCTTCCTGGACTGTGGGTTGAGCAAGATCGATCGGATCCTTGGAAAGACTTGGCAAAACGTTGGATGGGAACAAGCTTTCCAGAGCCTCTAATCCGGTTGCCACGGATGCCGTGTCGCGAGCAAAAACCAGAGGCAGGCCACGGGCATCCGATGTGGATGATGGATCGGTGGAGAACCGACTGAAGACAGAATCCGACAGGCCCGCTGTCGAGTGACTCGGATCCACCGAGAGGCCGGACCAGCTGCGAATTTCGCTTCCTCCGTCAAGAGACAGAAGCGATACAGTCAACGTGATCGCTCGAACCGTGTCCCCTTTTCCTGGCTCGGCAGAAGGGACCAAGTCGGTGATCTTCTTCAGGGGCGTCCCTGTTCCATCATCGAATTCCCAAATGCTCTCGGATTGGTTCCACTTGGCCAAGTAAAGCTTGCCTTTGTCGGGAGTTCCCACCGGAGTGGCGTCGTAGATCCAAACCAGGTCGAGATCATTTAGCGCACCTAAGACCGGCGTGTCGGTGGTTCCGCTAACACCCAGAATATTGCGACCGGCCTTCAGGGTCAGGCGGACCCGAAGGTTGCCAGCTGCGCCAGGATGTCTGGCGCGAACTCGAACAAGATTGTCGTTCGAATCGGCGCGGGCATGGCCGTCCGTGAATAATCCGTCTGTGTTGGCGCTGATGGTGAGCTCGTCCGCCAAGGCGATCGGAGCGTATTCCCAATCTGTGCTTGCCTTTTGGAGAGGTTTGAACACGCGGCTTGCATAGAGTCGCATGCCGCCTTCCGCGAAGAAGGCGCGCACCGCATGCCATAGGTAGTTTGGAGATTCTGTCTTGTCGGAGTAGACCAGATTTTCACCTGATCCATAGATTTGTTCGAACTCTGCAAGACTTGTTACGATATCCGGAAGTATTGTGACAGGCCCCGAGGACGCAGGTCCAACAAATCCGGTCGTGGTTGTCGAGACTCCTTCGATGGACTTGGCCCGAAAGGACGTCTCCTCGACAAAGACTCCTGGCGCGAGATATTCTGGCATAGAGAGGCTCCCTGTGGTGGTTTCAGGCTTGGATGAGGAGGAACGAAGAATTCGCAAGGGAACTGGAGGTGGACATAATTGTCTCTCCAGTCGAGCATTCGAGGGTAGTGAGTTGGGTGCTCGGCGCAGACAACGCCGCCACGATGGGCATGGAAGCAAGATCCGTCAAGGATGGAGAATCATTTCCAATCCTTGCGGAAGACCATCTGAAGGTCAAATCAAAGATCCAGCGTTTCGTGTCGAACGGTTCGCTCGAAGGCATGGAGGCGGGTCGAATCCTGTCAGGTGGCGCAGGAAATGCCGCAGTGATGGATCCTGCATTGGACGACATCCCGATGGTCATCAAATCGGATCCCAACCGCACTTCCATCAAGGCCCAGGGGACAATGGTTTCATCGGATTCTCGCCGGAGGTCGGCTCGAAGACAGATCCAGCCCGCAGGACATGTACGAGCAGGGTGTGCGAAGGTTGGCACATGGAAGGCTGGAGCCAAATTCGAGAACTCTGCGGGAACGTTGAACCAAAATGTGTCACATGGAACGAGAGGTTCGAAACGCAACGGTAGGATTCTGCGTTCTGGGTCGTCCACTTCCACTAGAATTTGCTCTTGGTGGCTTGCGTCGATTCTTCCCACGAGATGTGGAATGGACAGGAGCACATGGCAATTTGAAGCCGAGCGAGAAAGCGTTTGCCAACGCCCGGGACGCAGGCTGTGTTGGGCGCGCACACGAACGGAAGAAGGCGAAAGGGACGGTGCCCAAGGATCCCAAAGTTGGATTCCCAACAAAGACCCTAATGTGACAGAATCCGTCATTATTTCGCCTCCAGGCCAGGGCTTGCTTGAAAGGTGCGTGAAGTGACGGCGGGTCCTTCAATCTGAATGATTTCGGAATCGATCTGCACCGCTCTTGCCACGTAGGTCATGGAGGCGGGTAGCTTGTGTTTGAATTTGTCCCAAAGTGCCAGCCAATCCGCAGGTAAAAGTGGATCGCAAATGAGCTCGACGGATTCGTAAGGTTGAAAGCAGATCTCTCCGGTAGAAAGGGAACCGTTCAATGAGCCTGCATCGAGGATGGGCCGGTCTTCGAAATGGCGCATCATCCAGCCCAGAATCCGAAGTTGGCGTTCTGCATCAGTCGCCCAAGGGGTGATCAAAAGGAAAACGTCTACCGGAAGGCTTGGTCGCTTGCGACTTCCGTCCGTTTCGCGGCGGACTGGCTTATTGCGTAATTGCGCATTGGGTGCGATTTTCCAAGGGAATACAGTAAATCCTTCAGTCACAATTCTCCCTGTTTGGGAATTGAACGATTCTGTCTGATAAATTTCAAATGACGGTGTCGCACCGGCGAATTCTGCAGCTGGACAGAAGTCAGAAAGACTTCTGAGCAATGATTTGCAAACGCAAGCTATCGCGCTATAACGTGCCATTTGAACCCTGTGGGAAATTGGTAACTCAATAAGGCCTACGCACACTATGTGCGCGGATGAAAGGCATCAGCGTCATTCTCTCTGTTCTGGGGGAATTTTGTTAACCCGGAACAGTTTACTATTAAGGTATTGTCGGAGACAATAGTTGTCAAGAAAATTTATCGAAGCGACATAAATTGACCTGGTCGTTTGCTGGGACTGGAGCGAGTTCGACTACAAGGCGATTTGGAAGCGCGCTGGTCTTGTACAGAGAAGTCTACGCATGAACCAAAGAGGCCAGTCAAGAACGGATAGGATGAGGCCCGTTTGATCGATGGGGATGATTTTTTGGCCGGTGAATTTAGTAAGTCCAGGAATGCAGTTTACGCGATCGGGTCCTGTGCTAGGGAGGATTCCAACAAGGGAGGTTGGTTAACCGTGTTGGAGCTTGCGGGTCATCATATCGCAAGGGGAGTGGCATGAGTCCCTGAGACAAATTGTTGGCGATGTGGGAAATGTCAAATCTTGGCTCTGGATGGTTCCCAATTTATCTTGCAGGCACCAAGCGCTAAAAACTTCCCCGTCGACCTTGACGGTGATGCATTCGAGCCCAGCCCAGCAGGTCCATCCCTTCCAACGATTTAGCCGGCCTAATACCATCTGGGGAACTTGAACCACAAAATGGTCGCCATTCAAAGCGGCAACCTTCATTCCTCCCCGTGTGGAAAAATTGTCTTTGTTCCATGGAACAGAACAGTCAAATGCTTCCATGATTTTTTTCTGATGATCGGAATACATGATCATCGGCATGCCTGGTTTCAGAGATTCTAGAAGTGGCTGTAGGCTGATCGATGAATTTGTCAGAATGGATCGGAGGCTTTTCGCCATTTCTAACGACTTGTCGAATAGCGGAGGATACATCATGATATTGAAGTGGGTCGAGACGATTGGATGGATTCTTTCGGCCAGCTCCAAAAATTGGGCTGGTCGGCTTTGCCTTGGGTGGAAGCTCAGACACAAATGATCAAGCACGGACATGATCGCGGTCCATTTTTGGCTGGGCAACGATCCGTTGGACATCAAACCTGTGTAACCTCCACGGCTCTTGATGTGCTGCAATAGCTCCGCAAGCGCTGGGAAAAGGGTGGCTTCTCCACCGGTAAGCTCGAAGTAGACCTTCTTGCCAAACGAGCCTGAGTAGTGATTCATGACACGATCCACAAAATCTCGACAAACTTCAATAGGTAGATCGGGATAATGACCGCCATTCAGCTCGGTGGAGCAGTAAGGGCACCTGAAATTGCAAAGCGAAGTGATGTTCCAGCTGACCACGACGAACTGGGCGTGTCGAGGATTCGCGTGGTCCATCGCTTTGATGGAAGCAAGATTCGGGAGCCCAAGATTCTTGGTGCCTTCTTCGGGCGCGGAATCAGAGATCGAGCGATCATCAATCGAAGGCAAATCCATCGAGGGTACCTTTCACAGTAGGGAACCGAAACGGCTCGTTGGGGGGGGGACCTATCGAGTCAGAAAATGGCATGTCAATTGGGTTGTCGAATTCGACTTAACATCATATCGCAATTAGCGTGGCACTCTTCTCGCTTGCAAATGGTCGGGGAAACGGGAAGAGAATAGTCATTTGACTGGATGTTTCCCAACCGGTCTTGTAAGCACCATGAACGATATACTTCGCCGTTGCCTGAGATCACGAGGCATTCCAATCCTGCCCAACAAGTCCATCCTTTCCAGCGGTTTATCTGTCCAAGAAGAATCTCAGGAGGAAGGACAACAACTTGATCGCCGTTGGAGTCGATGAGCTTCATTCCACCCCGCATGGAAAAGATTTTCCTGTTCGAAGGGATCGAACAATCGAATTCGCTGATGGCCTTCTTTTGAGCCTCGGTGTAATGCATCAGTTGTTCACCGGGTCGGAGCGATTCGAGCAGTGGCTGTAGCGCTATACTTGAATTGGTTAATGTAGATCGCAGATCCGTTGCAATTTCCAAGGACCGATCGAAAAGCGGAGGGTACATCATGATATTGAAGTGCGTCGAAGTTTCCTGGTGGACTTTCCGGGCGACTTCCCGGAATGATTCATACCTGGCTTGCCGAGGGTGGAAACTGAGGCAAAGATGATCCAGGAGGGGACTCAATGCGTCCCAACTGGAAATGGGGGGCGATCCGTTCGAAAGTAGCCCGCAATACCCATTTTGAGCCTTGATGTACTGCAACAGTTCTTGCAATCCAGGGAATAGAGTGGCTTCTCCTCCAGTAAATTCGAAGTAGACCTTTTTCCCTAGCTTGCCTGCATAATGTTCCAGGGTTCGATCCACAAACCGGCGACAAACATCTAGATTCAAACCCGGAAAATGACCTCCATTCGTAGCGGAATTGCAATACGGGCATCTGTAATTGCATCGGTTTGTGATGCTCCAAAGGATGAGAGCAAACTGCGCATGGTCCGGGTTTTCATGTTCCATTCGTTGGACTGAATCCGCAGAAATATTTTGATGTTGGATCACGGAAATCCTTTCGGTAGGACAATCTTGGAAAGGGCTGGTGCATTACGGAGAATTCACATTTTATGACTAACCACTTCAGTCGGTGCGCCGTGCACGGCTTGTGGTAATGTCCGCATTGCAATGACAGGAGTCGCGTTTGCAAATTGTCGGTGTTGTCGGGAATTCCCAATCAAAGGTATGGATCCATCCGACCAAATCTTGTCGGCACCAGGCCCGGAAAATCTCTCCATCAGCTTTGATCACCAAACACTCCAGACCAACCCAGCAGGTCCAATTTTTCCAGCGGTTTATTTTCGCTAGTACGATTTGCGGAGGCTGCATAAGAACATGGCCTCCCTGCGAATCGATCAGCGTCATTCCGCCGCGGGTGGAAAACCCCTTTCGAAGCCATGGGGTAGATCCGTCGAAATTTGTCATCACTTGGTGCTGAACTTCGGTGTATTGCATCATGGGCATGCCTGGATTCAGCTTCTCGAGCAAGGGTTGTAATTGGATGGTGGAATCGGTGACGGCAGATTTCAAGCTCGTGGCCATTTCTAGCGCCTGATCGAAAAGCTGGGGGTACATCATGATGTTGAAATGGGTGGATGTCAACGGATGAACCTTGCGTGCGAGTTCCAGAAAATGGGAAGGTCTGCTTTGTCGGGGGTGGAAGCTTAGGCAAAGGTGGTCTAGGAGCGGAACCACTTCGTCCCATTTTTCTAGCCGTAATGATCCATTCGAAATCAGGCCGCAATTCCCGCCTTGGTTTTTGATGTGTCGCAAGAGTTCGAGCAAGCCGGGATAAAGTGTTGCCTCGCCTCCGGTAAGTTCAATGAAGACCTTTTTCCCCAATCGGCCTGCGTAGTGTTCCAAAAGTCGATCGACAAATCGACGGCAGGTGTCGAGGTCAACTCCCGGAAATTGACCGCCGTTCAGGTCGTTGGAGCAATAGAGGCATCGGTAGTTGCATCGGGTGGTGATGCACCAGTTGACCACGATGGTCTCCGAATGGAGGGGGTTCTCGTGTTCCAGTTTCAGCAGGGAGTCCGAAGGGATGGTTTCGATTGGAGTCACGTGGATCTAAGCCCCTTTCATGGTTTGAAATGCCTCGGAATATGCGGCTTGGTCGGATGGATTCCTTAGGACATTTCCATCAACGAAAGCGCATCGAAATCACGGCCAAGAAAGTTTGTGGCTCGACGCCATCGAGGGGTCAAGGTTAGGCCGGGAAAACAGGCGCTGGCATGTCCGATATGCTCGACAAGATTTGGAATGTGAACAGCCAGGTTTTTGCGCGTGGGGTGTTTGGTCAGAATACGTCCGATCAAAATGTCACTGGCCATTTTGGATCCGATCCGTCCTTCTTCCTCCCAATTCTTATTGGCGAGATGGATAAGCGTCTCGAGGGGGAATTTCAAACACTGCGCTCCCCAAAATCCCGATCCCTGCTTGCCTTCGGCGGGGGTTCGATACAGGCCTGGTGCAGTGCCCGGTGGCACTTCCTTCATGTCGAAAAATGTCACGATTCCGGTGTCTTCGGGAACGCGCTGTGCAATGATTCGAGAAACGGCGTTCCGACAAAGCAAAAGATCGTCTTCGAAAAACAGCAAATCCCTCCCCATTGCGGCAGAATGGACGATCAGCCTTCGCATCGCCTCGGTACTTCCTAAATTCTCACCAAGACGCACGATCTCCCAGCTGTTTGCGGCAAACGGTGTCAGTCTCGACTTTAAACTGTCGACAAATTTTGTGGTCCCATCGACATAAAGGCGTCGCGTCAAGGCCTTGCCGCCTTCCTTGTCAATTTGCTGGATGGTTTCACCGACGTAAAATCCTCGTGGGCGGTCACACGTGAGAACCGCGATGGTTGGTTCCAGCGAAGAAATGTCTGAAGGAGATTCGGTAGTGCGCGTCATAACAAAACGCCTTGTTAAAGGAAGTTTTGGCCAGGAATTGTCTAAAGAATAAAATACTGTCTTGCCTTGTAAGAAGCGAAATATTTCGACAACCAAAATGCATGACCACAAGATGAAGGCTCCGCAGACCCACTCCTAGGTCGATCGGAAGGGGCCAGGCTAGGGGGCGGCGGCAGGTTTTTGGGTCAACGAAGGATTGGCAAGACGGTTGTTGCCGTTGGATCGATGGCTTGGACGAACATCAGCCCATGGCTGGAGATGGGAAGCAATGTGGTCATTTCCTCTGAAATCCGTCGTTCCAGAATTTTTCCACTTGCGGAGAGAATCCGCCATTCCACCTTGCCTGGATCGGAGCTGCGGCGCGTGACCAAAAGCCCTTGGGAGGCGATGCGAACTTGGTACGAGGGGGTGTGGGATTGAACTTTTGTGGCAATTCCTGTCGAGGGAGGGATGGCCGACATAGCGACCCTTGCTAAGCCGAAATCCACCGAATCGCCAAGGATTGGATAAGCGTTGTGACGGGCCGAGCAAAGGTCTTCAACCTGGAACGTGGAGGTCAAATGACCCAGCCGCACTTCTTCTGGGTCGGGCAAGATCAGCCAGTCATTCTTGTACAACGCGCTGTCCAGGTTGCGATCGATTCCTTCCGAAAGGTCGAAGAAAGGATCGACGACCGAAGAATCATTCGAGAGGAGAAGTTCACTTCCCAAACTCCGGATGTGGGAGTTCTGGGTGGGTGTCCGATATTGGTAAACCCGCCTTCCGGTCGATTTAATCAAGGATTTTCCCGAAGGAATGCCCCAGGTCTGGGCCACAGCGATAGGATATTGCTCGACCCAAGTCTGGTTCATGGCAAACCAAGAGGATGCCAATCCCAACCCGGTAATTTGGGCAGAATCAACAACGGATACGGAGTCCAAGTAAGTCTGTGGATAGGGCGGCCGTTGAATCCGGAGCACAGTGCCCTTGGCTAGGCGTCGCCTCAGGGAATCCAAAATTTGAGGGGCTGATCGGTTTCGAAGCGATAAACTGTCGGCGGAGCTCGTCATTTCGCAGGGCGGCGTGCCGGAGCCTTGTCCCCAGCCGGATCCGACCTGGTACACGATCCTCGGCATCAATGTATCGATTCGTTTGGACGCTTGGTGGATCTCGCCGATCGCGATCACCGATCGGGGAAAAAAACTCGAATGCCAGGAGAAGTCGCCCACCAAGTCCAAACTCTTGGAGGAGTCGATCAGGGTGCACATCACGCCCATTCCGCATTCCAATGGTTGGAGGTGCCACCAAACTTTGACGTCGGCTGTGACCAGAGGCGTGCCGCACTGGCCACAAGTGGCGATGCTTTTAAATGTCCAGGTCGTGTCCGAGGTCCAAATGACATTGTCGGCATGGTAGTACCGGAGAGAATCCACCACCACCAGCTGCCCCGGATTTACCGCCTGGGTCTGGACCCAAAGTTGCCGCGCGGTGTAGATGGCGCTGAAGCTCAAGGTTGGATTGGTGTTGGCTGCCTGGCCCACGCTACAGGTTAGGAATGCCAACAAACAGGTCATCCCGGGAAGGCATTGGAGGGAGCGGGGGGTGTGGGCCGAAAGATTCATGAGTCAAGCATACGAGGGGCTATCGTTGATCAGCCATACAAGATTTGTTCGCTGAGGCAATATTGTACTCCGGGGAGGTACGCAGAGGTGGGGGGGCTCGGTGGATGCTTTCCCTTCTGTGGTGTGGGTAGGTGCCCGACGGGCAGATGCCTTTTGGGGGAACTGCACGGATCCGCCCGACTACTGTCGGCTATTTACTTTTTCTTCTTGGACGAATCGGGCTTCATCAAGCCCTTGAGAAAGCATGAAAAAAAGCTTCCGTCGCATTGCGAATAAACTCACCCCCCCTGGACCCCCATTTGGTGTTTTGATTTGGAAACCGTATGGTTGTTTAGGATGATCGTGAAAGTCGTGTCCACATCCCCACCGCTCTCTAGCGCCTCACCCCGCCGACATGCGTCGGCACCTCTCTACCTCGTCATGGAGAGGGGATGGTATCACGACAGGGCACCTTGCACTGCCCTACAAGATCCGGCCACATCCCCGCTGTCTTGCCCATGGCAAATCAGGCGGGTGCGCACTTATCCAGACGGATCCATTCGGTGGACTGTTTTTCACGAAGGCCTGATCGATCGCCTAGTCGGGAAGGCGGCGAGCCACAGCTCGGACGGGGGCACCGTCCAAATCTTTGCCCAAAAGGGGCAAAACCATGGCTTCGTGCCAGCCGGGTAGGGTTTGGGAAAGGTTCAGGCCTTCCACCAAAATGGTCCCGCAGGCTAGAAGTTCGCGGTGGGTTGCATCCGAGGCATTGAAGGCTTGGACGGAGAGGTAGTCAAAGCCGATCATGCGAATGCCGCGCGCGATCAGCCAGCGAGCTCCGGAAAGATCCAAGCCGACATAGGTCGGGTCAAATTCTGACTGAGCCATCAGGTTGCGAGACGTGTTGGTCGTCCTGAGGAAGATTCGTATTGCGTCGTGTGGAATGGAGAGAGATTCCAAAACCCGCTCATCCACGATGGATTCGTCCCCAGTATCTCCGATCCAGGTGGGACCGATCAAATCCTCCAACGACAAGGATTCGACCATCTTTCCGTCCACCAAAAAGTGGGAGGGGGCATCGAGGTGCGTGCCCGCATGGGCACTCATGGAGATCCACGAAACCCGAACCGGACAGGTTTCGTCAATGACGCATTGTTGGGTGAGGGAGGGGCGTTGGGCATCGGGCCAAACCGGCATTTCGGCGTGGATCGGATGGGTCAGGTCGATCCACATAGGTCACTCTTCTTGTTGTTGAGGTTGGAGCAACACTCCACCGGGGGCGACTTGGGGCAAAAGGGAGCGCGACTGGACCAGCTCCTCGAATTCCGCCAACCGTGGCAGGTCGTCGGGGAGTTTGGAAATGCCGAAATATTCCAAAAACTCGCGGGTGGTGCCGTAGGTCAGAGGACGCCCCGGAGTGTCGGTGCGGCCGGAGACCGTCACCAGCTTTTTTTCCAAAAGTTTTTTCAAGGCTCCGTCGGCGCTGACGCCGCGAACCGCCTCGATCTCGGCCTTGGTGATGGGCTGTTTGTAGGCGACGACCGCTAAGGTTTCCAGCACCGCCTGAGAGAGACGGCGGTTTTGGACTTCCTTGAAGAGTCCGCGCAACCACGGATACAGTTCGTGGCGCGTGCGCATGCGCCACCCACCTGCCGCCGACACGATTTCAAAGGGATGGCGGCCTTCGGTCAATCGTTGGTTGATGAGATTGACCAATTTCTGCACCTTGGGTGCGGAGAGAACCGGATCGACCATTTCCCGCAAATGGCGCAACGTCACCAATTCGGTGGAGGCGAACAACGCGGCTTCGACCAGGATTTCATCGTCGGGGCGAGGAATGGTTGGCTCTTCCAAATCCAGCTCATCGCCCTCGGAATAGGCGTTTTCCGATTGGATCAGTCGTTCTGGCAAAATGGGTGGAGATGGCGCGACTTCGGGAAGGGGCGCCAAAACTTCGAACGAGTCCTCGCCCTCCAAATCGACGGGAAGCGACACGCTTTCCTCAAGGGGCGATTCGACGCCGTTCGGTTGTGGTTCTTCCGACATGTCTAGGCTCCGGATAGGTTCAGTTGGTCAACCCTGAATCTAGTTGTCAAGGAGTGGGGAGGTGGGGCGAGGCCCATGGATTGGCCAGAAGATCCTCGAGGCTTCCTGAGGTCAAGGTTCGCGGAATGCTCGGACGAATGCCTTCCCTCCCCACTACAATTTCTAAGTTGAGCCCTTCTGGAATCTCCAACACTTCATGGAAACGCGGGTCGATGAACCGTCGAATTTTGGGATTTGTCGTGGCTCTTTTAGGGGTTTGTGCCATTACCCTGGCCCAAGACATCCCCTCTGACGATGCCTTGCCACCAGGCATGACTCGTGACCAGGTCCTCGAAATGGTCCAAAAAAAGGGCGGAGGGAACCTGCCTGCGGGAAAGATCGATACCTCACGGAATGGGCGGGACCTAAAAAGCAACGTTTCCGCCGAAGAAGGGAACGTCGAAGGGGATACTTCCCGGTGGGGCCGGGATTCTTTCCCCAAGCGGTTCAAGTCCAAGGTCGATTCTGTTCAAAAACCACGGCGCTATGTCCAGGAATTGTTCCGGTCTGCTGACCCGAGCCTGTTCGCCTCCCATGTCGGGGCGGTGGGAGCGGGCTACCAACTGGGGGCGGGAGACGAGGTGATCCTCACTCTCTGGGGACAGAAAGAAGCTCGCTATAACCTGGTTCTGGATCGCGATGGCCAGGTTGCGGTGGAAGGGATTGGTGTCGTGAGCTTGAATGGACAAAACTTGACTTCGGCGACCGAACTGCTCCAAAAAAGGCTGACCCGCATTTATTCGGGATTGAAATCGGGTGGCGTGAGCATGGACGTGACCCTGGGCAAACTCAAGCAGATTCGGGTGTTTGTGGTGGGGGATGTGGTCCGTCCCGGAGGTTATCTGCTTTCAGGAAATACCTCAATCCTGGCAGCCCTCTTTCATGCCAAAGGCCCGTCCGACCTGGGGTCCGAGCGCAATGTGGTGGTGACGCGCGGCAATCGCGAACTCACCTTCGACCTTTACGATTACGTCTTCAAAGGCAAGAAGCCGGTCGGCGACGTGTTGCAAGATGGCGATGTCGTGCGGGTTCCTCGGCGTGGGGTCACGGTTGAAGTGCGTGGCGACGTGGGTCGAGCGGGATTGTACGAACTGAAGAGTTCGGAAGGAGCCAAGGAGTTGATTGGATTCGCGGGGGGATTGAATGCCACCACCGCGAACGCTCCCCTAACGGTTTTGCGCGTTTTTGAAAATGGACGCCTGGACGCGGTGAAACTGCCCACGCCCTCTGAAATCCTAGCGGGATCCCACGCCCCGCTTCAAGATGGCGACATCGTGCAGGTTTTCTCGGGCAAAGATCCCTCCAACCAAACCGTTGCTGCGTCGGGAATGGTTCGCTTTTCGGGGGCCTATCCGTTCACCCCGGGCATGAGCGCGGCCGATCTGTTGTCCGCCAGTGGCGGTCTGGCCCGCGATGGCTATCCGGACCGCATCCTGCTCTCGCGTCGGCTGCAATCCGGACTTCGGGAGCAAATGAGGTTTTCGTCTGAAAATGCCAGCAGCCTGTTGCTGCAGCCATTGGACAGCATCATCGTCTTCGATCGCCGGGACATGGCCTTTCGCGATTCGGTGCGCATCACCGGGGCGGTCCAAAAGCCGGGCATTTACGTCTGGCAAATGGGCATGACGGTGAAGGACTTGATCTTGAAGGCCGGTGGATTCAAGTTGGATGCGGAGTTCGGCAATGTGCGCGTCGAAAGCCCGGTCGTCGGAGCCCGGAAATCAAAAGTGGAATATCTCCCCCTCGATTCCAGCCTTTCCTCAAAATCTTCGGACCAACTGTTGTTGGCGCAGTCCCATGTGGAAGTTCCTTACAACCCGTTGTTGACCCGACTGGAAATGGTCGAGGTGCGCGGTTGGATCGAGCGTCCTGGCAGTTACGGGTTGCGGGAGTCTGGCGAGCGATTTTCCTCCCTATTTGAACGTGTCGGAGGTCTGCGCCCCGATGCTTATTTGGAAGGGGCTCGTTTGATTCGAGGGGATAGCCTGTCGGGTCGGATCCAGATCGATTTCAAGAAGGCCTTGGAAGATAAAGGCGGTTATGACGACCTGCCGCTTCGCGGTGGCGACGTCATCGTGATCCCGATGCGACCGGCCACCGTGACGGTGAAGGGACGCGTGAACAGCCCTCGCAATATTGTGTGGCGAGATGGCAAAACCTGGAAGTGGTACATCCAGCAGGCGGGTGGCTATTCCGACAGCGCTGACGAAGATCGGGTGTACGTGCGCTACGCAGACGGCACGGTCCAAACCCGTGACGGCGGGATTTCCGACAAGCCCAACCCCGGTTCAGAAGTCATCGTGCCTTTCCGCAAGCCTCCCGAACCGACGACTTTTGGAAACGTGCTGACGGGTTTGAACACCTTGATGGCGACCATCTTGACCGGCCTGGGCATCTTCATCCTGTTGCAGAAATAGCCGAAGAGCCCCACCGTGGGCTAGGTGGGTGGCCAAAATCCGACGCGATTGGAGGCGTTGGTCTTGAGGCCCTAAACGACCGGACAGGCCAATCGCCGCCCATCGTTGGATTCGACCAAGGTGGGGCGCTCTTTTTGGCAGGCCCCCGTGGCCATGGGGCAGCGGGGGTGGAACACGCAACCCGAAGGCGGATTTGAGGGCGAAGGCAACTCCCCCATGGGCGGGGCCATGATCTTCTTCCCGCGTCCCATCCCCGGCACTGAGGACAAGAGCATCTGCGTGTAGGGATGGCGGGGCGATTGACAGATTTCTTCCGCCGAGCCTTCTTCCACGATGCGGCCCAGGTACATCACCGCAATCCGGTGGCTGATGTGGCGCACCACGCCAAGATCGTGGGCCACAAACAAGTACCCCACGCCCATCCGCTCCTGGATGTCTTCCAACAGGTTCACGATCTGGGCTTGGACAGAGACATCCAGCGCCGAAACCGGCTCGTCGAGAACCAGCAGCTTGGGTTCGACAGCCAAGGCCCGGGCGATCCCAATTCGCTGGCGTTGGCCTCCCGAAAATTCATGGGGGTAACGGTCCAAGTGCTCGTCGGAAAGGCCGACGAGGTCAAACAACTCGCGAACCCGGTCGCGCCATTGATCGCGCGGGGCGAGCTTGTGAACTTCCAAGCCTTCGCTCACCGCCTGGAAGGCCGTGCAGCGGGGGTCCAGCGCCGACATGGGGTCTTGCATGACCAGTTGCATGTGGCGCCGGAAGGCGCGCAAATCGGCTTGTGTCAAGGCGCGGACATCGGTGCCATCGACTGAAATTGTGCCGGTGTCGGCTTCCAAAAGCCGCAGGATGGCGCGGCCCGTGGTGCTTTTCCCGCAGCCCGATTCGCCCACCAGCCCCAGGGTTTGCCGGGGAGCCAAGGACAGGTTGATCCCGTCGACCGCTTTGATCCAGGTTTTGGCTCGCCCAAAGAGTCCGCCGGACACCGGAAAGGACACCCGCAGGTCCCGAACGTCGAGGAGGCTCATGGGGTCTGGGCCAGGGGGTTGTGACAGGACCAAAGACAGCCCGCCTTTTCGGTGACTGGGGGAATGTCGGTACGGCACCGGTCCAGAACCCTGTGGCAGCGCGGGTGGAAGCGGCAGCCCGGTGGCCAGGCTCCCGGAGAAGGGACGGTTCCGCCGATGGAGACCAAGCGGCTGCGGCGCGGCCGAAACCCGGGGACCGATTCCAGCAGCCCGTCGGTGTAGGGGTGAAGCGGAGAAGACAGAATTTGTGAAGATGGGCCGGTCTCGGCGATGCGACCGGCGTACATCACGGCGATCCGGTCGGAAATTCGTTCGACCACGCCCAGATCGTGGGTGATGAAAATCATCCCCATCCCGAACTCTTCTTGGAGTTTTCGCAAAAGCTCCAGGATTTGGGCTTGGATCGTGACGTCCAGCGCGGTGGTCGGCTCGTCGGCGACCAGCAAATCGGGACGCCCGGACAAGGCCAAGGCGATCAGAACGCGCTGGCGCATGCCTCCCGAAAATTCGAACGGGTAGGCATTGAGCCGCGCCAGCGGATCGGGAATGCCGACCTTGGCAAGCCAAGCGGTCGCTTCTTCCTCCAAGGCCTTCCCGGACAATTTTTGGTGCAGAGCCACCACTTCCCGGATTTGGGCGCCAATCGTCAAGAGCGGATTGAGGGAAGTCATCGGGTCTTGGAAGACCATGGAGATCTTTCTGCCCCGGACTTTTCGCCATTGGTCGATTTCCAAGGTGGTCAATTCCTGTCCATCCAGTTGGATGGATCCCGAGACCAATGATTTCTTGGGGGGCAACAATCCCAATAGCGCCTGGGCTGTCACCGATTTTCCGCAACCCGATTCGCCGACCAGTCCCAGGGTTTCGCCCCGAGCCACCGAAAAGGAAATCCCATCCACCACCTGGAGCGGTTCGGCCGAGGTGCGAAACGAAACCGAAAGATTCTCGACCCGCAAGAGGCTCATTCGTCGCCTCGTGGATCGAAGGCGTCCCGCAAGGCGTCGCCAACCAGGTTCCAGGAGAGCACGGCGGCGAACAAGAACAAGCCCGGCAGCAAGCTCCAGGGATGCAGTCGCAGTTCGGCGATCGACATGGCTTCCTGCAAAAGGTTTCCCCAACTGGTCTGGGGGTCTTGGATTCCCAAGCCCAACAGCGACAATCCCGATTCGGCCACGATGTAGCCGGGAATGCTGAGCGTCGCTTGGACCGCCAAAAAGCCCCATGTGTGCGGGAGAACGTGTCGGGTCAAAATCTTCCAGGCGGGAACTCCCAAGGCCCGCGCGGCCACCACATGGTCGCGTTCGCGGATGGATAGAACCAAGCCGCGCACGACCCGCGCCAACCCGGCCCAACCGATGAAGGACAGGATCAGGACAATGGAGGCGTAGACCACGCGGGAGTCCCAGTCCAAAGGCAATGCGGCGCGCAACAGCATCAACAGGTAGAAGCCGGGAACCAGCATGACGACTTCGCAGACCCGCATCAAGATCCAATCGACCCGTCCCCCCGCAAACCCGGCAATCCCGCCGACCAACAGGGCGATCAGAGTGGAAATCGTCACGCCGACCACGCCGATGGTCAGGGAAATTCGCGAGCCGTGCAAAAGCCGCGAGAAGAGGTCGCGCCCGCGCGAATCAGCCCCCAAGAGGTAGAATCGCGCCCCTGAAGGCTTGGACGAATCCTCCAAAATCCCAAACAGGTGCCCATGGACGAACAGTCCGAGGGGAGCCCTGATGGTGGTGTCTTCCACATACACGCGGTGGGCTTGGTCGTCGAAGGTGAACGAGACGGGATGGACGAAGGGGCGCAATCCGTCGAAATGGACCGCCGATGGCGTCGCCCAGGAATGGGGACGACTCTCGTCGTCGGGCTCGTAGGGCGAGAGAAAGGGGGCCCCTAGGGCCAACAGATAGAGGACGACGAGCATACCCAGAGCCGAACTGGCGGCCAGGTTGCGCGACAGAATTTGCTGGAAGGCTTGGAGGCGACGGTTCATCGCAGCTTGACCCGCGGGTCGTTCCAGGCCAACAACAGATCGGAGAGGAGATTGCCCAAAAGCAGAAGTAGGCTTCCCATCAGGACCGTGGCCATGACCAAAAACAGGTCCTTGGCGCGCACCGCTTCCAAAGCGACCAGTCCCAGTCCCGGCCAGCTGGTGATGATCTCGGTGAAGGCGGCACCCGATAGCAAGGCGGAAAATTCAAACCCCAACAAGGTGAGCAACGGATTGGCCGCATTGCGAAAGGCGTGACGCCACAAAATGGCGCCTTCCGAAAGGCCCCGGGAGCGGGCGGCGATCACGTAGGGCTGGCGCAAAACTTCCAGCATGGACCCGCGGGCGATGCGCTGCAATCCCGCCAAGGCCCCCACCGCCAACACGGTGCCGGGGATCAACAGGTGGAGGAACACATCCCAAACCCGGTGGAGCCAGCCCATCGAATCGAAATCGGCCGAGGTCAGTCCCCCGATCGGAAGTCGCCCAAGAAGTGGCAGTTCCGGCATCATGGTTGCGGCGTAAAGCAACAGCAACGCCAGGAAAAACGACGGCAAGCTCATTCCCACGAAGGCGATGACAGAAACCGTCTTGTCAATCCATTCCCCGCGCCGCAGCGCCGACCACACTCCCAATGGCACGGCCACCAGCCAAGCCAGCCCCGAGCTGAACAACGCCAACAGCAATGTCGCCGACAGGCGTTCCCAAAGCACATCGGCGACCGGCCGCTTGTACTTGAAGGAGTAGCCCAAATTGCCGTGGAACACATTCCCCAGCCAAAGCGCGTATTGTTCCGGGAAGGGCTTGTCAAAACCGTATTGGCGCTCGATCCGGCGGATCAGTTCGTCGGGGACCTGGGGGTTGTTGCGCTGGGCCGCCAATGGATCGCCGGGCGAAAGCTGCAACAGCGCAAACGCCAACAGGCTGACCCCCAAAAGCATGGGGATCATGGCGGCGAAGCGTCGAAGGAGAAATCCCGTCACGGTCGAACGAAGAATTCGTCGAGGTTGTGCCAAAGGCCGCCCAGTGGCGTAGGTGCGACATTGCCAAATTTTGTCCGCACGGCTCCCATCGCCTCGTAATGGCCCAGGTAGACGAATGGCTGTTCTCGCCGCACCACCGCCTGGAGGCGATCATAGGTCTTCTTGCGCGCGGCCGTGTCGACGCTCTTCACCCCAGCGGACACCAAGCTATCGAGTTCCTTTTCCCAAGGCGTCGACGGGGTGGGTTGTTTGGGGTACCACATGTGGGTGCGTCCGCTGGAAATCCAAACATTGGCGCCAAAGTGAGGATCGGAGCCCCCACCCGTGAGCCCGAGCATGACGCATTCCCAGTCGTTTGTGTTGTCGAGTTTTGAGACCAAGGCGTTGAATTCGAGCTGGGTGAACACCACCTCGATCCCGATCTTTTCCAAATCCTTGCGGACCAACCCCGCGGTCTCGATCCGGGATTGGTTTTCCGCATTGGTGACCAGGGTGAACTTGACGGCATTCCCCTTGGCGTCGTGCAGCTTGCCTTGGGCGTCCCAGCTAAAACCAGAAGACTTGAGAAGGGCTTTGGCGCTGTCGAGATTTTGGGTCAGAGGGGGCAGTTTGGAATTCCACCAATAGCCGGTGGAAGGCGACTGGGGTCCGTTGGCGTCGTAGCCCAGGCCGTTCCAAACGATGTCGCGGATTGCTTTGCGATCTAGGGCCCAACTCACGGCGCTGCGGAAATTGCGATCGCGAAACCACGAGAGTTTGATGGGGTCGACAAAGGGGGTGCCGTCTTTGGCCTTGTCCAAGTTCTGATTGAATACGATGTAAAAGGAATTCAGAGAGGGGCCCTGTCGATAGATCTTGAACTTGCCTTCGGTCTCTAGCGGCTTCAAAACCGGGAAATCGGTGGGCATGAAATCCATCCCGTCGATTTCTCCCGCCTTGAATTTTAGGACTTCGGCCTTTTGGTCTTGGACGATGGTCATCAGGATGGTGTCCAGATAGGGCAATTTTTGTCCGGCTGAATCTTTCTTCCAATAGAACGGATTGCGCACGAAGATCCCGCGCTGCCCACCTTGGTACTTGGCGAGTTTGAAAGGGCCCGCGCCCACCAAGCTGTCGGGGGGAGTGTCCAAGCCATAAATCGCGTTGAATCCTTCGCCGACCTTGTTTGCCAAGCGCTTGCGGGAAAGAACCGGAACGCCCCCCGCTGCCGCCACAAAAGGACCAAACGTGGTCGGGAGTTGAAACTCGATGGTCAAGCTATCGAGCGCTTTCACCAGGGGAAGCTTTCCATCCACCATCAGGATGTCCCGCGTCGGGCACAGCACCTTGGGATGGAAGACAAGTTCATTCCAGGTAAAGACCACATCGTCCGCAGTGAGAGACGAACCATCGTTGAACTTCAGTCCCGGTCGCAGGTGGAAGGTGAAAACCTTGCCCGTGGAATCGACTTCCCAGCTTTGCGCCAAGGCGGCTCGTGGCAATCCACTTTTGGGATCCAGGTCGACCAGACCTTGGAAAATCAAGTCCGTGTATTGACTGGACGAGCTTTCATTGCTGACGATTGGGTTGAAGGATTTGGGGCCACCTAGGGTGGACATGATGATCTTCCCCCCCGGTTTTCCGATCACGTGACCGGAATCCGCAGTGGAGTTGGGCGAGGAAATGTTCGACTTGGTATTGCAGCCCGAGGTGATCAGGCAGACCACTGCGGTCGAGAGAAGGATTCTTAGGCGCATGGATCGAAAGTTAGCCTTCTCGATCCTACTTGGCCGTACCGGAAGCAAGGCTTTAAGGAGGAGGCAAGAATCCATTGCTGCGCAAAATGGACCGGGCGCGCGGAGCTTGCAAAAAGACCAAGAACGCCTTCGCTGCATCGGTGCGAGGTGTGTTCAAGGACTTGAGGCGAATGACCGACGGAAGCAAGACCGGGACCAGCTCCGGGTCGACGGGAGTCCAACGCCCAGTTCCGGCCACCGCGTTGTTCCACAACATGGCTTGGGGCAAGAAGGCATTGGCCAGCGAGCGAGGTTTTTTGGGAGGGACTGGAATCGGAGCGGCGAGATTTTTTTTGTTCTTCAGTGAATCCGGGACAGGCTTGGAGGTGGCCACCAATTTGGTCGAGTCTTTGGGATGCTTGGAGGTGTCGGGCACAACCGGCGCTGTTTCAGCTGGTTTCGCCGAGAGCGAATCCACCACGGCTGCGGGATCGGAGAGCATCACCAGTCGTTGTCGCAAGCCATTCCAATTGGGGAGATGGTGTAGGGCTTTGACGACCAACGCGCCATCGGGGGACATCAGGGTGTCGGAAAGAACAATCTCGCCCGGCGAATGTTCGCCCAGATGTTCCAATCCGCTGGAAGGTTCCAGTCCCGAGCCGCGAACCCAAACGCACACCGGCTCGGAGGCCAAGACCACGGGCTGGTCGTCGGCGCGAGAGGTTGCGGCCAAAGTGTCGGCCCAAGGTTTGTCCGAAGCCAGAAAGATGTCGGTTCCAGGAACCTTGGCGCGTTGGGCCATTGCCCCGGTGCTTCCGTAGACGGCTCGTGTGGGAATGCCGGTTTGGTCTTGGAAGGCCCGGCGAATTTCTTCCAGAGCCGGTTTGAATTCGCTGGAGGCCGCGATGCTCACCTGTGCTGGGGAAATTGCAGCCAGGGTGAGGAGGGGAAGGACGATGCCGCGAACTGTCCTGTCAATCATGGGTGTGGGTCTCCCTTGGCACCTGTGGAGTCGAGAATCGCACCAGCCCTCGATCCGAAGTGGTTCGATGGGGGGTGCCTTTGCTAGCTGCGTGCGTACCCTTCAACGTAGTCTCTCCAATCCACACTCGGAGGCACCTTGAAGGGCTACCTTGTGGTAATCCAAGTTTACAGGGAGAGTGGTGCCACGGCAAGTGGAATGGACAGCGTAGACTATTTGGTGGTGGGAAGCGGGATCGCGGGTCTCTCTTATGCGTTGCGGGTTGCCCAAACCGGCACCGTGGCCATCCTCACCAAGGGGAATGCCGACGAAACCGGCACCCGTTGGGCCCAAGGCGGAATCGCCTCGGTCACCTCGGCCGATGACGCCTTTGCGTTGCATGTGGAAGACACTTTGGTCGCTGGCGACGGGCTTTGTCATCGCGATGCCGTCGAGGTGTTGGTCCAAGAAGGCCCCGAAGCGGTCCGAGAGCTGATTGATTGGGGAGTCCAATTCACCCGCCAAGGCGGCAAGGCCAGCCCCTTCGACCTGCACCGCGAGGGCGGACACGGACGTGCGCGTATCCTGCACGCGGGCGACATCACCGGAGCCGAGATCGAGCGCGCTTTATTGGAAGCTGCTCGAAACCATCCCAACATCCGGATCATGGAACGGCGTTTCGCGCTGGAGCTGATCACGCGACATTTTTTGACCGAAGACCGCGATGCGGCCTTGACCTGTCACGGGGTCTACGCATTGGACCGCGATTCGGGCAAGATCGAGACTTGGCTATCTCCGTGCACGGTGCTTTGCACCGGGGGTGTGGGGCAGGTTTACCAACACACCACCAATCCGTCGGTTTCCACCGGCGACGGGATCGCCATGGCCTGGCGGGCCGGGGCGCGCGTGGTGAACATGGAATTCCTTCAGTTCCACCCCACCCAGCTCTACGATCCCATGCGGGGTCCGTTTCTGATCTCGGAAGCGGTACGCGGCGCCGGAGCCTTCTTGGTCGACAGCCGTGGGAACCGGTTCATGGATGAGGAACACGTCCTCAAGGACCTGGCCCCGCGCGACATCGTGACCCGCGCCATCGACCGGCGCATGAAGGCCTTGGGCGACCCTTGCGTTTATTTGGACGCCACCAGCCTTGGGACCCACGCCAAAAAGAAGTTTCCCAACATCCATGCCCGCTGTTTGGAAGCGGGCATCCGCATGGAGCGCCAGCCCATCCCCGTCACCCCTTCGGCCCATTACCTGTGCGGCGGGATCCAGACCGATTTGCACGGCAAGACCAGCATCAAGGGCTTGTACGCCTGCGGCGAGTGCGCTCACACGGGCGTGCACGGAGCCAACCGCCTTGCCTCGAATTCGCTGTTGGAAGCCGTGGTCTTTTCGCGCCGCGCCGCCGAACACGGAGTGCAACAGAAATTGGTTCCCATCTCGTCGCGCTTGGTGCGTCGTTGGGATCGCCGCGGCACTCAGGAACACCGCGAAGAGGTGGTCATCCGCCATTTGCACGACACCGTCCGTCGCACCATGTGGGATTTTGTGGGGATCGTGCGCACCACCGACCGCTTGAAGCGCGCCGCCACCCACCTGCGCTTGATCCGCGACGAGGTCGAAGACTTTTACAAGCGCACCGTGATCACGCCAAGCCTTTTGGAGCTTCGCAATTCGGCCCGAGTGGCCCGTCTGATCGTGGAATGCGCGATCCGCCGCAAGGAAAGCCGCGGGCTCCACTCCTCGTTGGATTTCCCCAAGCACGCCCGTTCGCCCCAGGACACGATTCTAAAGCATCGGGTGTGAGCTTGCCTTGAAGATTCCCTTCCAAGGGGGCGATAGCAAAGGTGCTCTCCGTTAGCCCGATGACCGCGCTTCCCAGGCCACGATGTTGCGTTGGACAGTCCCAAAAGTCACCGCCACGGTCTTGATAATTTTTGGCGAACCATCCGCGCACAGTCGGCCTTCCCACTGGTTTTCGTAGCGTTTGCGCGCAATCTGTTTCAGGGCCTTCTCGGTGTCGGTGTCGCGCTTGAACTCAAAAATCCAGCACGCATCGGGCAGGTCCACCACCAGGTCACAGCGGCCCAGAGAATTCGGCACCT
>CAIKAA010000536.1 GCA_903825275.1 uncultured Fibrobacterota bacterium
CAATTGATGTTTTGGAAGGTGTGTGATTCCAGGTTCGTTGAGATTGCGGCCGCGAGCGGTCTCCCAAAGCGCTTGCGGAACACGCAGGACCTTGTCGTTTCCCGCATCGAGCTCTTCAAGCCAACCATGGGCAAGCAGTTCTCCCACAGAAGGCGAGTCGTCGATCCAGCTCGAAAGAGTCGCTCGACCGGGCAGGCCTTCGCGCCCAAGGAGCGCTTCGAGGACTTTGCCGAAGCGAGGGTCTTCCCGAGTCAATCCGCACCACATCCACCCTGTCAAGGTGTCGGCGCTCCATAAATTCCGTTCGCGAGCGGCATCCAAGGGATGGTGTGAACCTTCTGTGGTCTTGGATAGGTCGTGATCCAGTCGTTCTAGAGTTTCGTCCAGCGTAAGTCCCTCGAAACCCGATTGGGCAATCTCGTCGAGATATCCGAACAGGAAAGGATGAGATTCCAGAAAATTCTCGACACCCCCTGCCGCGCGGGAGCCATGGACAAAAAGCGAAACAATGGATCGAAAGGACCAGGCTCGGAATGGATCAAGAGTGCGAAGAATGGTCATGGCGTCGATTCTTCGTTGAACAGAAAACGCACGTCTCTGCGTCCCGATTCGATCCATCCCGGATCGCGATCGAGTCCCGCCTTGCGGATGGCCAGTGAGTGGTGTTCCAGGGAGAATTCCACCTTGAGACAGATCGTGTCATCGCAAACAACTCCGCGACAATGCGAAAGCAGGAGGAATGCGCGCGAGGATTTCCATCCTGTGGCCGTCGCCAATCGGGCGATCAATTCTGCAGATTTTTCAGTCAGATTTGTTATTCCAATTGGATCGACAAGCGGTTCGGCTTGGGAGAGAAACCAATCGTGCAACGGATCGGACACGAAACGTTTTCCGAGATAGATTTGGCCGAGTTGATCAAGAATCGTCCATGGAGCAAGGCCAATACCCGAATCGAGAGGCCGGGTGAAATCCGCGATCCATCCCATGGCCAGGAGTGCATTCAGACCAAACAGGATGCCGCTGAATTCTGACGGGAAACGGAGGGGTTCTTGGCTGGCGAAAGCTTCTTGGAGGAGGTGTCTTTCGCCGGAAGAGGAAGAATGGTCATCATCTGACAGCGAGAGATGATTTTCTTCCATTGCAGGTCCGGGATCCAGCAGAGCTGCTCCAGAGGATTGATGTGGAGAAAATGATTGTTGAGAAACGTCTTGCTTGGACAGGGGCGACTCTCTCGAATGCAGGTTTTCCGGGGGGGAGGATGGATACAATGGATCCCGTCCAGGATAATTTTGTTCAGTAAAATTAGTGGAAGTATTGGTTGCGTCGACATGCCCGCCAGGATCGGCAAGACGAAATTTGACTATCCTGCCTATAGTGGGGATCGCCTCGTCCAAGTTTTCTGAAGGCGATTCAGGGGGGGGCATTTGTTTCAGCTTCCGCTCTTCCTTGGAATCTCTTTCGGAAACCGTACTGGAGAGGGCATCGTGTAGCCTCTGTGAGGATGTACCAATGTGGTCCGCTTGTTTCGACTCTATCATTGCGCTCGCAATTCCATCGAAAGAGTCTAGTTCCGGATCGAACCCCTGTTTTGGGAGAGTATGAGCCGAATCAGAGGTCTGGTTGAGTGAGTTCATGGGGCCAACAAAATTTATCCAAAGGAGCTCTCCAAACCACTCGCGCAGTGCGTTTTCCAAGCCAGACTTCCGAATTCTTGATAAGGCCGATCGCGCTTGTTGGGGGTGATCGGAAAGGGCGATCCCAACCACGAATTGTGATGGATGTCGACCGAAAGCCAATTTCCACCACCAAGTCTCCAGCTCATGGCGTGCTGCGTCCCGAAGCAAACAAGCAAGGAATTCGGTTTCATCGCGGAACCAGACGCATTCGGCCCCCAGTGGAACCGCCTCCAAAGCGGGTCGCGCAGATTTTCTGCGAAGGTCAGGCCAAGTTTTATTGTAACGGACTTTGAGTGATAGTACGATTGCGTCCGCTGGAAAACCAAGGCGTGATGGAGCGAGGTTTGATAATTTCCGGCAAATGCCGGCGATGTCACCACTTCTAACCCCTCTAGCTGGCGAGATAGTGAGGCGACATATTCTGTCACCAAGCATAAAGCCCCTCCAAATTGGAGGGGCCTATTTTCAGCTCTGCCCGGACATTGGTCCGACCGGAGCCGGGATAATTCGAGCAGGCCAACGGCCAACTCGCGTAGCAGGGATTCGAACCCGCCGGGAATCTTTTGCACCCGGTTCCTCTCCACGCACCTTTCGGCCTATTTAAGATACGGGCAAAAATTTCAAAAGTCAATATTTGTCCGATAATCAAGGAATGTTTTCTTCCTGGCGAAATGCCAACGCGTAGTCCGAATCCAAATCGATGACCACGGATCCGTTGCCCAGTAGGTTCTCGCGGACTCTCCACAGAACATTTCCTGTTCTGGCATACTCCTCAGACCCACCTGTTCCACCAGGAAACAAAGGATGGATCTTGAAGGCTGGTTCGAATCCTTCCAAAGAGTTCCCATTCATTCGGACAAAGCGTCCAAGACTTCCCCAGAGTCGCACGCCTTCAACGGGTTCTAGCCAGGTTTGGACACATGCACGAAGGACGTTCCTGCAGAGGTCGAGTCGTTTGATGTTTCCTACCATGATGGCGGCTCGCTGGCCCACATGGCCGGATAGGTTGGGAACGGCAATGGAGTTGTCGCAGATGACTGCGTTCTCTACAGATAGCGGACCAGAACCATTTTCGACATCGCGCTTGGACAAAGCGACGGAAAGGCCGATGGCAGCCCCGGTGATCGTGTTGCGAATCACGTTCAGTTGGGACAATATCTGACCAGAAATAACTACGCCTCGTTCGGTGTGCGCGGAATCGTGGTAGAGTCCGTTCCAGCAGTTTCTTGCAAGGGTGACGAGGAACGTGTCTTTCGGATTTGAATTTGGATAGTTTGTGATGGCCGATCGAATATGACGGTGCATCGACCACAGGAGGTTTGGTGAAGTTGGGTCGGGTCCAACATGTGGGGTTGCCCAATCCAATAGTCCATCCTCAGGAATCCAAGCGTGCCATTCTGGAAAAAGGACACTGTTAGATCCTGCGCTATCGCTTGTCGTAGGCAGATCGCCGAGAGGTGTTGATGTATTTTCGTTGAGAAGATTGGGTGTTGGTGAAACCGCCGATCGGGACTCGATAACTTGCTCCGCTAAGTATTTTGCAATTAGGTAGGATAGGTGAAATATTTTGCGAGTAGTGGGAGCACAGCCCCATGAAATCCCGCATTGTACCAGATTCCCATCGAGGTCGACGATTCCGCCGTTGATCACCAGAATACCAACCTGCTGAGTTCCCGATTGGACCCAGCAATCGCGGATGCGAACGCGATGCAGAGGCTGAGGGTCGTTGACTCCAATTCCGGGATTGTACACAGCGATGCCGTTGTAATCCTTATCGGTGCTGCCTGGAGACCAAGCCCACACGCGTTCCAGGTGGATCTCGCCGATATTGTCCAGTCGAAGCGCACCGGCCCAGCCACGGTACGGATTGGATTCTTTGAGCATGTCGCCGGTATTTGATTTTTCCTCCCTCGAACCGGCGTCCGTTAGGATGAGTCCGCTATTTGCCAATTGGACCAGATCGTCAAACGTCTCCCAGCCATTCGGATCGATGGCACCTCCACCCTTGATTCTTTTCAGCGAGGTTGAAAGGCGCTTTGCTGTTGTCTTGTTGATTTGTTGACTGCTTCTTGCATCATTGATCAGAACATCTAGGATAGGAATTGATTTTGGGTCGACCGTGTTCGCATGACGCCAAGAATAGATGATATTTGCGAGCAGCTTGAGATTCTCTTCGGAATATCTCTTGGGTGGGATCTTGATGATGGTTGACGGTTGGGTATCTGAAGATTCGTCGGAATCGGGAGTCTTCACAAACGAATCGCGACGGAACGGGTCGAAGGGCGCCTC
>CAIKAA010000537.1 GCA_903825275.1 uncultured Fibrobacterota bacterium
GAGCCGCGAGGAACGCCCCAAGCAATTTTTGAATCTCACGGGGAGCCGCACCATGTTGCAGGTGACCCGCGATCGACTGGAAGGCTTGGTCCCCCCCGAACGGATTTTGGTGTTGACCAACGCCCGGTTTGCGGATCTCGCTCGCGAGCAGCTCCCCGAATTGCCGTCGGAAAATGTGATCGGCGAGCCCATGGCCCGCGACACTTCCGGCGCCGTCGCCTTGGCCGCCGCCTTGGTGGAAAAGAAGTGGCCTGGCGCCGTTCTCGCCATTTTGGCCGCCGACCACACGATCGAACCCGCCGCGCGCTTTCGCGAGGTGTTGTTGGCCACCGCCGAAGCCGCCTTTGCCGAAGGCGGACTCTACACCTTCGGAATCCAGCCGCGATCGGCCGCGACCGGGTACGGCTATTTGGAAGTGGGAGACAAGATTGGAGAGCGTCGTGGGGCCGCCGTGCACAAGCTGGCCGCCTTCCGCGAAAAGCCCGATCTCGCCACCGCCGAAACCTTTTTGAAGTCTGGCAAACACCTTTGGAATTCGGGGATGTTCGTTTGGCGAACACGGGACATATTGGCGGAAATCGAGCGGCAACTGCCCCAACACTTCAACGCCATGAAGGGTGCCGCCACCGCTTGGGGAACGACCGAATTTGACGCCGCCCTCAAGGCCGCGTTTGAACCGCTTCCCAAGGTCTCCATCGACTTTGGCGTGATGGAAAACGCCGCCGAGGTGCGCTGCACGGTGGCCGATTTCGATTGGAACGACGTAGGCGGTTGGGTGGCGTTGGAACAAGTCCTCCCCAAAGACCGCTTCGGCAATTGGACCCAGACTGATTTGCTCCCCATGGATGCCTCGGGGAACATCGTCGTCTCGGAACAAAACGGCCACAAGGTGGTTTGTATTGGAGTCTCCGACCTGATCGTCGTCACCACGCCCAATGCCACGTTGGTCTGTCGCAAGGAAGATGCGGAGCGGATCAAGCAAGCTGTGGAAGCGCTGAAAAAGGCATGAGTCTCCCCACCGCTCTGAGCTACCTCACCATCATTCGGCTACCCGGCAAGCGGCAATTCGATTTGCGGCGCGCGGTGTTTTGGTTCCCGGTGGTGGGACTCTTTGTCGGTGGGTTCTTGGCCATGGTCTGGTGGGGGTGCGAGTCCATCGCGCCCCGCCAAGTCGCGGCGCTGGTGACCGTGCTCGCCTGGACCTGGATCACGGGCGGGATCCATCTCGACGGCTTGGCGAACACTTCGGAAGCGTTGCTTTCCTGGCGCTCGCGCTCCAGCATGCACGAGATCCTTACCAATCCCCACATCGGACCGCTGGGGATGACGGCGGTGTTTGCGGTGTTGGCCGCCAAGGGGATCGCCTTGGACAACATGACCGTGGGCCGAGCCGCCGTGGCCTTGTTCGCAGCCCCCGTGTTCGGGCGATCGGCCCAACTGGTGGCCACGGTGCTGTCTCCCTATGCGAAAAACGAAGGGGTCGCCATTTCCGCCTTCCAGCCAAATCGCCGTTGGATGCGCGTTGTCTTGGCGATGGCCCCTTTGGTGGTGGTCTTGCAACTGGGGCCCGAGCGGGCCGTGGTCGCACTGGTCGGTTGGGTGATCTTGGTCTTCATGTTGGTTTTGAGAATCCGCAATCTCCTGGGAGGGATGACGGGCGGGACGATGGGTGCGCTGACAGAAATTGTCGAAGCTTGGATCATGGTCGCGGCCACCTTGGACCTGCCCCACATCGCGTTCTTGGGATGGTGACCTTTCCTTGGAGACGATGAAGCCGTCCAGAGCCATCGCCTCTCATGTTTTCGGTGGTCTGGGTCTTTTGCTGAGTTACGGCGCCTTCGTCAACGTCCAGTTCAACAACTACCTCTTCGAATCCCGCGGATTGTCGCCTGCTCAAATTGGCGCGGTGGCGGCCTTGGGGAATTTGGCAGCACTGTTCAGCCCTGTTCTGGCGGGGTGGTGGACTGATCGCAGCGGTTCTCCGCGAGCGGTTCTCGCGGTGTATTTGCTGATGGGTGGTGTCGCCTTGGCGATGCTTCCCCACCTCCAAGGTTGGATCGTTCTGGCGGGAGGTTTTTTCCTTGTCCAGGTGATTTTAAGTCCCATTTCGACCTTGACCCAATCCCTGGTCTTGTGCCGAACCAAGGCAGGAAATTCGGCCTTTTTTGTGATGCGGGCGATGGGAACGCTGGGATTTTTTCTGGTCTCGATCTGGTTCTCCCAACGGTTGCAACTCGGGGGCTTGTCCCAGGCCTACTTCACCATGGGAATGTGCTTCGTCCTTTCCCTACCGTTTTTCCTGGCGATTCGAGAGGGGGCTGGAAAGACGACGGGGATCGCTGATTTGCGGTTGGGAGAGGTGGTTGCCTCGCTGTGGAATCGCAAGCTTTGGCCGGTCTATTTCGGGGGGGGCCTCGGATTTCTCTGCAACGCGATGGGCGTCACGATTTTGGCCAATCTCATCACGGGCCCGTTTCACCGGGGACCTCAGGATATTTCTCGAGCTTGGGTGATTGCCACCGGGTTTGAAATGGTGTTTATGATGCTCGCTATTCCTTTCGTAAACCGCTTCGGATTAAAAGTCCTCTTGGTGACGGGGTTTGCGGCAACTGCCTTGCGGTGGCTGTTGGCCGGCTTCGCCACCGATTTTTCGATGCTTTTGGCGGCCCAATCTCTCCATGGATTGATGGTGGTTGGCGTGTTTACGGGCCAAAGCTTGATCCTCGCCCGATTGCTTCCCCCCGAACGGTTGTCCAGCGGGTCGGCCGCCGCGACCTTGCTCAATGGCGGAGTGATGAGCGTTGCGGGCGCGATGCTTTCGGGCTTTGTTTGGCAGCATTGGGGGGTGCGTTCGGTCTGTTTTCTCACCGCGTTGGTCGCCTTGGTCGCCGCGCTGTTCTACTGGAACTGGGGCCCCGACCCAAGTTCGAAGATGGCCAAGTTTTAGGCGAAACCTCGCGGCTCTTGGACAATTGTCCCAAGGCCGAGTGTGGGATCCGAGCGCTTTCGTGTTGCCCAAAGAGCTCGGTTCGATTTGCGAACACTTCCTATAACGGAACAATTAGAATTGGGTCTATTACTCTTTAAGCGCTGTTGCTTCTTCCCAAGGAACTCCACGATGAATCGAGCCCGATGGATTGCCTGCTTGGCTCTTGTTGCAGGCTTGTCGCTGCCGGTTTTTTCGACGACCTTCCCGGTCCCGCTGCGCGTTTTGCGAGATGGATCGGCCAGCACCACCACTTGGACGGGTTCTGACAAGGAGTTGATGGTATCGGGTGCCTCCCATCCCACCTTTGGGTGGCTGGAATTCCAGCCCGACACCACGGCGAAGGCGTCGGAATCGGTTCGGTTGGATTTGTTTATCCGGACGGTGACCCAGTCGGGAACCTTGAGGGTGTTCGCACTGTCCTCGCCGATTTTGTCGGGAGAAAACGGCGTGCAGGTTCGCGACCTTTCGGTGATGGACTCAACCCCTTTGGCCAGTATTTTGTTGGTTAGCGGCACCAACGAGCGATTGGTCTCCATCGACCTGACTCCTTCCAAGGCCCGCTTGACCAACGGGATTTTGCTGACCTCCGACGATGGGTTGTTTGTCAAGATCGCCGCCAAGGAATCGGGGGTTCCGGCGCAATTGGTGATGCTGGAAACGGTTCTCGACAGCACGATGGTGGGGCCTGCAGGACCGCAAGGGCCGGAGGGACCCCAAGGTTTGGACGGAGCGGTCGGTCCGAAAGGCGATCCCGGAGCGCGTGGGGCAACGGGTCCAGTCGGACCCCAAGGTTTGAAGGGCGACGTCGGCGCGACGGGCGCAACCGGACCTCAAGGGTTGACAGGATCTGTCGGCGCGCCTGGGATGGTGGGGGCGAAGGGCGACTCCGGCGCTCGCGGCCCAAAGGGGGATTCGGGGGCACCGGGTGTCGCAGGTCCAGTGGGACCCCAAGGCCCCATGGGTTTGACGGGCGCCGTCGGTGCTGCCGGCGCGAAGGGTGAAGTCGGCGCAATGGGTCCGACTGGACCTCAAGGCTTGAAGGGCGACGTGGGCGCTACCGGCGCGACAGGAGCGAAAGGCGAAGTCGGTGCGACGGGCGCAACCGGGCCCCAAGGTTTGACCGGATCTGTCGGTGCAACCGGCATGGTGGGGGCGAAGGGCGACTCCGGCGCTCGCGGCCCCAAGGGGGATTCGGGGGCACCGGGTGTCGCAGGTCCAGTGGGACCCCAAGGCCCCATGGGTTTGACGGGCGCCGTCGGTCCAACCGGCGCGACAGGCGCGAAGGGCGATATCGGCGCCACTGGTCCAATTGGACCCCAAGGTTTGAAGGGCGACGTCGGCGCTACCGGCGCCACGGGCGCGACAGGCGCGAAGGGCGAAGTCGGCGCAATCGGTCCGATCGGTCCTCAAGGATTGAAGGGCGCCACGGGCGCGACTGGTCCTCAGGGGCTGACAGGATCTGTCGGATCTCCTGGTCCCATGGGGCCCCAAGGTGTTGCAGGCGAGGTCGGCGCTGCAGGGCCAGCAGGCGCCAAAGGGGATGCTGGCGACCCAGGGTTCCGCCATGTTGTCGTGGTGGCTGCAACCGGCACCGCTTTGGCAAATGGAGACAGTCTTTTGGCTGTGCTGGCTCGAATTGCCGACGCTTCCGTCTCGAATCCTTATGTGTTAAAGCTTGAGCCAGGTGTTTTTGATCTGGGGACAAGAGCGCTTCTGCCCAAGCCCAATGTGGATTTGGTGGGTTCGGGAGCTTCTCGCACCAGTCTACGCTCCGCACGAGACGGTTCTTACGATTCGAGTGGCGTGATTTGGGTCCAGAATTTGGGAAGCGAGTCGCCACGCATTGCCAATCTAGCGGTCGCCAACAACGGGTCCGGGACTTGTATCGGGATCTCGGCGACCCATTCGGATTTATCCTTGGACAACGTGACCGTGCAATTCGGCTCGATGCTTCCGCTGGTCGGTGTCCAGGTCTTGGGGTCAAATTCTGTCAAGGTGGCCAATTCGACCGTGAAGCTGGAGTCGGGCACGGTCGTGTATGGACTTCTGGTCGATGCCTCACAGATGGAATTGCGGGATTTGGACATCCGGGTCCTTCATGCTGGCCAATACGGGGCGGCGTTGGTGACCCGCAATGGATCGAACCAAACCCAGGAAGCCTTTATCGAAGGTTCGCGATTTTCCACCACGGGTTGGGGATCCGCCTCGGGAGCGGCGTGGTCGGCAGCAGGATCGACAAATGCGTCAATTTCTGTCCGTGTTCTGGCCAGCAAATTCAATGCGATCGATTCCGGGACTTCCGGAGTGCTTTCGGGGCTATCTACCGCGACTGCAGGCATCGCCATGGCCTCGGGAATCAACCGGATCGATGCCGATGCCTCGGAATTCACCGGGAAACAAGCTGATATTTTTGCGGATGGCATTCCTTGGCTTGTGCGAATCGGAGCGTCGAAGATCGGGACAGGAACGGTCTTGACCGATCGCTTTGGCGCGGTCAAGGTGGTTCGCAGCTACACCGGTTCCTACGATCCTACCAACGACCGATTGATTCAATCGACATTGGATCAGGATACCTCCAACTGTGGAGGATTGGGAAATCATTGCCCCGCCGGAATCAACGCCCAGCCGGCATGCGGAGCACGATCCTGTGCGTTTAGCTGCAACTCAAATTTTGGGGATTGCGATGCGAATCATTCCAACGGCTGCGAAACGGATCTCATCCGGGATGTGAACAACTGCGGTGGTTGTGGTGTCAAGTGTGGAGAAGGAATGGTTCCGGTTCCCAATGCGACCCCCGTTTGTATTGGTGGTTGCCGCATCGGAAGTTGCAATCCAGGGTTTGGTGATTGCAATAACTCGCCGGACGACGGCTGCGAAGTGAGCCTGAACACAAATTCCAGCCACTGCGGCGCATGTGGAATGGCCTGCAGCCCCAACAATCTGAGTCCAAGCTGCGGTGCGGGCCAATGCAATGGAGCTTGCAACATTGGATTCGCGGATTGCAACAACAACAAACGCAGCGATGGCTGCGAAACCAACACCAAGAACGATCCGAACAATTGTGGCGCTTGTGGCCGCGTCTGTCCAGCGGTTGCCAATGGCTCTCGAACTTGCAGCAATGGCGTGTGCGGAATTGGTTCTTGTAGCGCTGGATTTGGCAATTGCAACCAGGTGAATGCCGATGGTTGCGAAATCGCCCTGATCAGTGATCCCAACAACTGCGGGACTTGCGGAGGACTTTGTCCAATGGTGGCCAACGGCAATCGCCAATGCCTTTCTGGAGCCTGTGGGATTGGTTCTTGCAACGCAGGATTTGCCGACTGCAATGCCATGGGTGCCGACGGCTGTGAAACCAATCTGTTGTCCAACAGCACCAATTGTGGAGCATGCGGTGCCAAGTGCCCTACGGGCAAAACCTGTCAGGTGGGGCAGTGCAAGTGAGGCCAGCAATTTGAGCTGGCCGTGGGCGATGGCTCACGGCTGGCCGTCGGCCGATGGTGTCTCCCTCTCGATTTCCCACACGGCCCAGCCCAGTTCGGGTGCCAGTGCCCCGTCTGGATCTTGGCGGACCCCGGAAAAGCCGCTGACGAACTGGAACGATCGTTTCTCGCGCCCCTCTCGGAGAACAAAGGGCAGTGATCCGTGGTCGTTTTGCAGGCGTTGAAGCCAAAGCCGCTCCTCCCACCGAGGAGCAAGGTTCGTGGAATCGTCTGACTCGATGGCTGGGCGTTGAACCAGCCGCGTGATCCAACCATCGAGTTGGTCCACATCGCCGCAATCGTGTCCAGCGGGGCGGAATCGCACAAACGCCGTCCAAAATGCGGCGTTGGGTTTGCCTTCCGATGCCGCAACGAACTGATCTAGAACGGGGATCAGACCCTCCAACCAGGTGCGGGTCGAGCGGATAAAAAGCGATTTCACCTGCGACCGCAACTGTTTCCAATCTGTGGGCGTGCCTTCCAGATGAATGGAAGGAATTCCGCAGCCGACACTGCCCGAATAATCGAAGTAATCCTGGTAGAGTTCTAAGATCCGGATCTTCGCCGCCAGAGCACGAGTGGGCGTGGTCGTTGAAAATTGCGGATGAAGATTCCGTTCTCGGTGACCCACCGTGTGGCGGTCCATGGAATCGAGAAGCTGAGAAGCAACCTCTTCCCAGGCCTCGCACCGATCCATCTGCGAGGGAAAGTCTTCTCCCAGCTTGGCATCCAACCGGACCTTGCCGGTGTCATGGAAAACCATTTCCCTGCGGACAGAATCTGGATTTTCGCGGACCACGGTGAGCAAGCCTTCCAGCAGGAGCATCCAAACGGCGTCGGGAGAAAGTCGCACCGCTCGGTGCTCATTCCACGCCGTCACGAAAGCATCCAAAAATGCGTGCCCCGGCCCTTGGAGTTCGATCAATCGCCCCGACCCAGGTTCTCCCGCGGTCCACAGGGGATCGTCATTGGCGCCGTCGGGGCGGAATCTCGTTTGCCAAGTGGAATCGGACAAGAAAGGAAGGGGCGAGAGGTTGGGGGTAACCGGGTCGACAGAAAACGTCACACCGTTTTGGCGGGAGAGGATTTGCAACGATTCCGACTTCGCATGGATCCCCAACTTGGGAAGCCAGGATATCGACTCGACGCCGTGGTAGCCCTTTTTATCGACGTGTAGAAGAAGCGACCTGGGTGAATTGGACGGAGATTGGGGGGCGTCTGGGTCTTCCTCCTCTTCCTCTTTGCGACCCATTGCAAACGCCCAGGGAACCGTCTTCTCGGGCGGCCCAACCAAGAGCATCGGACGGGACGAGCGCAGCTTTCCGTGGGGAAGGTCCAGTTCGTCTTCAAGCCCGATCCGCAAGAAGCGAGGACGGAATGCGGTGACAGATTGTGTCTGATCCGCAAGCCCGGACGGCAAGAGGGCTTCGACGGGAACCGAAGAGGAACGCTTGCACTCCAATTTTCCTTCGGCCCACAGACTCTCTGGCGAGGCCCAAAAGTAGCGCCCGGTCCAGTGAATCCTGCCCGCTCCAGGAAGCCGAAAGGGAGTGACGGTGTCGAGCAACGACGGCACGCAGCGCCAATAACGGTTGGAATCCAACAAAGGCAACGGGTCGGTAGAATTTTTGGGCAACGCAATCACGCTGAGATACCGACCTCTCCTCCCCCACAAATGTTCCCACAGGGGTATGCGGCTGTCGGCTTCCTGCCAAACCCTGCGGCCCAAGCTCCACTTGCTGTTGGAGGAAAGGATCCATGGCTGCCCTTGCTGTTTGGACCAGTTCAAGCCTTGGGGTTTGGCGCCCCATCCATGCCAGACCGCGTGCAGGTGCCCATCGGGATCAGGAATGGAATCAACGGCAGGAGATTCGGTGGCGAGGGCTCCCGAGGCAAAAAGCAGACTGACCCGAAAGAGAATCGCCAAGAACGTTGGTCGGACCATGGGCGACTCCCCAGGAAAGGAATGATTATGCGTAGAGGTAAAAGCTTAGGTTTCTGATCTGGGGTTTCAAACCAATTTTCAATCTCTGAGAAACGGTGAATTCACACCGGAATCACAGATTATGATTCAATCTCCCGGGTCTGATACCCCGAATCTTGGCTTCCAGACCTGAAATCCATTCTGATCCTCCGTTTGGAACGAATTCTTAGCCCGAATTGGTCGGCCGTCGACTGGATCAAGCGTTTCGAACGAACGCCTTCCACACCCGCATTCCCAAAGTTATCTTTTCCGCCCGAACGTCGAACCACGTCTTTATTTTCCAGAGGCCTTTATCTTCGAACGACCGCATTGAGAACTCCGCCACGACTCCTGCCGCTTGTGGAGGATGGAGTCATCGACGAAGTCCTGGGGCAGGTGCGCAGTGGCAAGGAAGCCGACGTGTTCATCGTGCGGTTCGGCGACGAGATCCGTTGTGCCAAGGTCTACAAGGACTCCAGCCACCGCAGCTTCAAGCAGGCGGCCAGCTACCAGGAAGGGCGCCGGATCCAAAACAGCCGCAGCTCGCGAGCCCTGTCCAAGCGTTCGGCGTTTGGGCAGAAAGAAGCCGAAACCAACTGGATCACCGCCGAAGTTCAAGCGCTCAACACCTTGGATGCGGCGGGCGTGCGGGTCCCCAAGCCGTATGGATTCTACGATGGCGTGCTGGTCATGGAACTGATCGTCGCCGAGTCGGGGGAGGTTGCGCCCCGTCTCGACGACATCAATCTGTCGCCGGAAATTGCCCATAGCTATCACCAGGAAATGATCCACCAGATTGTGCTCATGCTTTGTGCCGGCATCATTCACGGCTACTTGTCGGAGTTCAACGTGCTGGTCGACGAGCGCGGACCCGTGATCATCGACCTGCCCCAAGCCGTGAACGCGGCGGGTAACAACAACGCCCAAAAGATGCTGGCTCGCGACATCGACAACATGGCGAGGTATTTCGGGCGGTTCGATCCCAAAATTCTGAAGTTCCAATACGCCAAAGAGATTTGGGCGCTCTACCAGAACGGCTTGCTGACGCCTCACGTCGAGCTGACCGGCGTCTTTGAGGAGTCTTCCAGCCTGATGGATCTTGAGGGCGTGATGGAAGCCATTGAAGATGCGCGAAGGGAGCAGGAAGAAAAACTGCTCCGGCATGCGCCGGTCAAGTTAGCCGGTGGTGCCGAGCTCGCTCCCAAGCAGTGGAACCCACGCGAGGCCCCGCCCCAACCTGAGGCTAGGCGCCAAACCAACCCAAATCGCCCGATGGGCAAATTCGCGTTTCAGCAAAGCTCCCCAAGCCGATCCAGTGCCCCAGTCCCTTCGCCCAAGCCCTCAC
>CAIKAA010000538.1 GCA_903825275.1 uncultured Fibrobacterota bacterium
CGTCGGCCCTCAAGGCCTTGTAGGACCCAAGGGGGACTCGGGAGCGCGTGGTGCCATGGGTATTTCGGGACCGAAGGGTGATTCTGGCGCGCTTGGGCCAGTTGGTCCACAAGGTTTGCAGGGTGTTTCTGGCAAAGATGGTGCGAAGGGTGACCAAGGGATCGCCGGTCCTATTGGGCCGCAGGGTCTCGTCGGCGCGAAGGGCGAAGTGGGAGCGATGGGGCCGATCGGCCCCCAAGGTTTGCAAGGCCTACCAGGCAAAGATGGTGCAGTCGGACCGAAGGGGGATGTTGGCTTGATAGGACCTGTCGGACCTCAGGGTGTACAAGGGCTCGCGGGTCGGGACGGAGCTGTTGGGCCAAAAGGTGATTCCGGAACGCCAGGGTTGCAGGGGGTCGCAGGGAAAGATGGCGCGGTTGGACCCCAGGGTCCGGTCGGGCCTCAGGGCTTGAAAGGCGAGATGGGAACGATTGGTCCGCAAGGCTTAACTGGCCTGACTGGTGCCACCGGTGCAAAGGGTGATCTTGGTCCCGCAGGTCCTCAAGGATTTAGGGGAGATGTTGGGTTGACAGGATCTGTCGGTCCGGCCGGTGCAACTGGTCCTCAAGGCGCCCCAGGACCTGCTGGCATTGCCGGTAAAGACGGAGCTATCGGCCCCATCGGACCTCAAGGACTGCAGGGGATCGCAGGCAAAGATGGTGCTGTTGGACCCCAGGGTCCGATTGGTCCGCAAGGCCTTGCGGGAAAAGATGGGGCGATCGGTCCGCAAGGAATCAAGGGTGATCTTGGTCCCGCAGGTCCTCAAGGATGGCAGGGTATGGCTGGCGTTGCTGGCAAGGATGGTGCTGTCGGACCGAAGGGTGACGTTGGCCTGACGGGTCCTCAAGGTTTGATGGGATTGACAGGTCCTGTCGGTCCTCAGGGTTTGCAAGGGTTCGCCGGTCGAGACGGAGCCGTTGGACCAAAGGGTGATTCAGGCACGCCGGGGTTGCAGGGGATCGCAGGCAAGGATGGCCCGGTTGGGCCACAAGGTCCCACCGGTTCAACCGGTGCCCCGGGCGCACCAGGCGCGAAGGGTGATCTTGGTCCCGCAGGTCCCCAAGGATTTAGGGGGGATGTTGGATTGACAGGATCTGTCGGTCCGACCGGTGCAACTGGTCCTCAAGGCCCCATCGGATCTCAAGGATTGCAAGGTGTCGCTGGCAAAGATGGCGCGGTTGGACCCCAGGGTCCGATTGGTCCGCAAGGCATAACAGGCCTGACTGGTGCCACTGGCGCGACCGGTGCAAAGGGGGATCTGGGTCCTTCAGGTCCCCAAGGATTGAAGGGTGAAGTTGGTCTAACGGGTCCTCAAGGTCCCATCGGGTTGACCGGATCTGTCGGAGCCAAAGGCGACTCGGGAGTTCGCGGCCCAGTGGGTCCAAAAGGGGATTCCGGAGCTCCAGGTGTCGAGGGTCCAGAGGGGCTCCAAGGCCCAACGGGCCTCCAAGGGTTGCCAGGGATTGCTGGTCGAGATGGTGCCATTGGCCCCCAAGGTTCCACTGGCCTGACCGGTGCGACAGGTGCGAAGGGCGATCTCGGCCCTGCAGGTCCCCAAGGATTGAAGGGTGACATCGGTTTGACCGGATCTGTCGGACCGAAGGGTGATTCCGGCGCACGTGGTGCAGACGGCTTGCAAGGTCCGATTGGCATGACGGGATTGACCGGAGCAACCGGTGCCAAGGGGGATATAGGCCCTGAAGGTCCTCAAGGCTTCCCAGGCATACCAGGAAAAGATGGCTCGATTGGACCCCAAGGCCTGACCGGTTTGGCGGGGCCTACTGGTCCAATGGGACCCAAAGGGGATTTCGGTCCGATCGGTCCGCAAGGCTTGCCAGGTGTAGCTGGCAAAGATGGCGCAATAGGCCTGATGGGCCCCAAAGGGGATTCTGGCGCTGCAGGTGTCGCCGGTTCAGTTTGGCGGTCGGGTACAGTCAACCCCCCTTCCAATTTGGGAACGGACGGGGACTTCTATCTAAATTCAGTGACGGATTCTGTCTTCACGAAGGTTCTGGGCGCTTACCAAGGAGTCGCGTTCATTCAAGGACGCATTGGACCCAAGGGTGCACCAGGGCTTCCTGGTACACCTGGAAGCGATGGTGCGCCGGGATTGCCCGGAGTAGCTGGGAAAGATGGATCACCGGGCGCGCAAGGCCAAATGGGATTACAGGGGCCTGTTGGTCCACAAGGGTCGCAAGGTGACAAAGGCGATGCAGGTGCCGCTGGAGCAAAAGGTGATCCAGGCACTGCTGGGGAAAATGGAATCAGCATTTTGTGGCGTGGGGCTTGGGACGCAACGGCTTCGTACTTGGCCAATGATGCGGTCGCACTGAATGGAAGTTCCTACCTCGCGATCACCCCTTCGCAGGGAAGGAGCCCAGTCGATTCCCAAACCTATTGGCAACCACTGGCCGTGAAAGGCGACAAGGGAGATCCCGGCTCGGTTGGCCCGCAAGGAATTCAAGGCTCTACCGGCGATGTGGGGCCGGTGGGCCCGCAAGGAATTCCGGGTGTGACGGGGCTGACAGGTCCTACGGGACTTCAGGGGCCGAGTGGAGGTTCGGGGGCAACAGGTGCTCAGGGACCTGCAGGATCATTCGGAGTCAGTGCAATGACCCCGTCGCAGTATGACTCGCTGGTGGCAAAATTGATGAAAATGTTCACTCCCCGATCCATGGTTAAACAAATTATTGCCTCTGGGAATCACACTTTCTTCCTGAAGGTTGATGGTACCGTGTGGGCAACCGGAGACAACGATTCCGGTCAGCTGGGAATTGGAAATACCATCAGCCAAAATGTGCCGGTTCAATTAGCCGTTACGGGTGTCCGATCGATTGTCGCGGGAAAATATCATACCCTGATGATTAAGATGGATGGCACTCTTTGGGGATGCGGACTCAACAGGCAAGGTCAGCTTGGGATTGGAAATACAGTAAGCCAAGTCTCTTTGGTGCGAATTGTCGATAGTGTAGATCAAGTGGCTGTGGGATTGAATCTGAGCTATGTGATGCGGAAAAATGGATTAAATTATTTGACGGGTCGTGGTGGAACCATCCTCACCCGGATCAATCAGCCATTCCCTGATTTTGTGCTAGATAATGGTGTCTTGGTTTATCTAAATGGAACGGATCTCTACCAATATTCAGGAATGGGGGGGAGCCTAGTTCGCCCTGGTGTGAAGAAGATTGTTGCGGGAGACCTATATTATTATGCATTGACGGAAAATGGATATGTATTCGGTTATGGAACAGGGGCGAGTTATGCCTGTCCTGTCCAGATTTGTGGGCGTTTGTACAATGGGACAACCCACCAGATTATGATCGATACAATTCCGCAATTAACAAAATCTCCTCAAGGAAGTGTGACGGATATTTATGCGGGATCGAACACCTTGCTTTTTGTTCGAGCAGACGGGTCGGTATGGGGTCAAGGGGATAACTCGAAATTCCAATTATCTTTAGATCGGTCCGTGAATACGAATATTCCCCAACAAATCATTCCCGGAGGGATACCTGCTACGACAACCATTGCCGCTGGCCTTTACCACACCATATTCTGGAAATATGATGGAACCGTACTTGGTGGTGGCGATAATCAATACGGGGAACTTGGTAGCCCCACTCCCTCGGCGAATCCTTACATGTGGCAAATCACATTGCCATAATCCTAATTGCCGCAGTAAGAACTGGCGCCCTTGGCGCCGAAGGTGCCCTGCCTGTTTCGCTGTGCCATAGCAGTCGACAGGCCCAGGGCGGGCCTCGCCCTTCCTACGGCACGGCTTGCCATCCCGCCCGGCTTCGCGCTGGGTTTCGTAATTCTGTCACGGCACCAAAACCAGTGCGCTTAGCCCCTTGCGGGTGCCCCAATAGCTGACTTCGAAGCCGGGATTGGTCCTAAATCCCGAAACCCAATCCGCATCGCCGCTCGGGCGGGCTACATCCCTACCTATTGCGGCGTTTAGGATAATCTGAGGTAACCATTTATGAAATTCGTTTCACCATCTTAGCTCAAAGCTAGGCCATAGCAGGATTGCTAAATGCATGAGGTCTCTCAAGTCCCCCTTAACAAACAAAGGTTGAATAATCCGCAACATTTCAAATGAAGTTACTCATTGTAATTGATCAGGGCACCACAATCGGATTCATCCACCGGCGCTCGGGGATGGTGGCTACAAGCATTCCATGGAGATGGTTTTGGGGGATCGTAACGGTTCCGGAGCGGATTGGGAGAATGGCGAGAAGTTGGCCGTTCAGATTAGAGATCCGAACCTCCAAACCCTCAAAACTTGGATCGAACTGAATTATACGTCCATGAGGAAAATGGGAAGATGAGGCGAATTTCTGATCCAAGTTAGATGTCGTGGTGGAGGGAAAAAAGGAATCTGAGACAGTAAAATCGTCGAAGAAAATTCGATTGTCTTGGTGGGATTCAAAATCGGCGGTTCCGCCACCAAAAAAGGTCGAAAAATAGAATTCTGTAATGTGCATAGATTCTAAATCGCGGAAACGAAAGCCCGTTGCATCGATGGCCAAGACGCCATCGTACCACCCCATCACCCGGCCATCGGTTTTGCCTTGGCCGCCGTTGGTTCCCGGCGTGTTTAGGCAAATTTTCATTTGCACTTGGTGCCAGACACCAGTCTCGATCACCAAAGGTTTGCCGTTGAGTTTCCAGGCGATGTCGGTGCCATAAGTTCCCGTTTGGCCTGCTGAATAGACGTATTGCACCAACGAGGCGTTTTCGCGCCACATCAGGCGGGCCGACCAGCCGTCGGTTCCGGTCGGGACTTTGCCGCCGGTGTTGCACTGGGACCCGCAAAGTCCTGGGAGCTTTCCACCTTTCACCCAATCGAAACTTTTGGGGAAAAACAACCCAAAGCGAGTGTACAGCGTGTCGGCAGTGCCACCAAAAATGGATGGCCACTGGGCTCCGCTGGGCAAAGCTCCACCCGTGCCGGTCGGTCCCAAAGAATAAGCCGGATAAAAGACCCGAAGTGCGTGTCCGGTTCCCGCGCTGTCGCCGCCGGTTACCACCGAAACTCGGCTTTCGCCAGTCAGTCCATTGTCCCAAGTCACTCCGGGGAAGCCGAGTTTGCACCGCACCAGGGAGTAAGCCCCTAAGGGGTCCGATTCAAAATCCGCATGGAGAATGACTCGGGCCCAAATCGGTCCGGTCAGGGCGCTCAAAGCGAGGAAGATCAAAACATTCTTCATGGCGGATCCTTTGTGATGCGACTAAGGTAAACCGAAATATTTCGATCTTGTTGGTGATTTGCGAGGACGTAAGGAAATATCTCTTTACACTCTTGATATAACAAATTTGAATCGCCTCAATCAAAAAATGCAATCGATTTGTCCTTCCGATCTTGGTGAATTGCGATCGTGGGGATTAAAGCGCGCCGCCGGGCCAAGAACGGCTGGGGCTTCGGAGAGGGGAGATCTGGTCAAAAGATGGTCGTTGCTCCAAATTTCCTGCAGTGCAAGCCATCCATTTCGAAACTGACCCGGTGATGCCTCCTGGAAAAATCGCTGTCGAAAAAATACAAAAATATCTAGTAATTGAAAAAAGGGGGAGCTTCTCTGAGCCATTCCAACCCAAGTAGGTTGTGGAGTCGATCCGTAACGCCGATTCTACAAAAAAAATGCACCAGACTGAATTCAGTTTGTGGAGCGCCCTCCCCATACCGACGACCGAATCTTACTTTCCTGCCTGGTCCGCGCTGGAGGTTGAATGGATCCGTTGAGTGGAACGACTAGAGAAGAGACCTCGGAGCAGATCCTGCGTTTTTTTCGGCAACACCGGGAAGACTGGAGGAAGTTTGTGTCTGATTTTCTTCCGGTGACCCCACACCCTCCGCTTCAGGCTTTGGCCAAGTTTTTTGTGATTCGGTCCAACCAACCGTTCGACATGCAAGCCTACATGAAGGCCCAGGCAGAATTCATTCGAACTTCCCTAGACGGAAGTCTTGATTCCAGTACACCCATGGAACGACAGAAGCTTGTCGCCGAATGGCTTCGCCACAATGCGCAGAGCCATCGCGACCAAATCATTCTCGACCAGGCTCGACGGATCGAGCATTGTGGCGAATTGGTCGAAGCTGGGTTGAAGGAACTTCTGGATGGGGTTGTTTCGGACTGGTGATCGCAGGGGCTATCTTTCCCCAAATGCTTCCGGTCCGACATGACATGCGCGAGCGGGTTTGCGCTGGGGATTCGTCCATAGCAAGCGAATTCTGCAAAGAATGGCTCCAGATGGTTTCCCGCACCTTCGCGTTGAACATCAAAATTTTGTCGGAACCTCTCCAGAACACGATCCGACTGGCCTACCTCTTCATGCGGATCGCCGATACCATCGAAGACGATCGGGCCATGCCTCCCCAGATGCGCAAGGAGTTGTTGGACCAGTTCTGCAAGTGTTTCGCACCCAATGGGCCGGTTTGGAGTGAGATCGAAGTTTTCCGATCCTTGCTTCCCGCCTCTTGGAAGAATGAATCCCATCCCGATCAATTTCTGGTGGCCCACTGCCAATTGGTCTTTGAGGTGTTCGCAGGACTTCCGGACAGCCTCCGCCATCCGGTGGATGATCGGGTTCGCGAAATGTGCACCGGCATGGTGCACTATGCCATGCAACGGGAAGTCGACGGTTGGTTCCGGCTGCAGACCCGGCAGGAACTTCTTGACTACTGCTATTTCGTCGCGGGCACCGTGGGGCTCATGCTCACCGAATTGTTTTCGGCTCGAACCCGATTCGTTTCGGCCAAGCGCAAGGAGCGGCTGCGTTCGAGGTCGGTGGCTTTTGGGCTCGGCCTGCAATTGGTCAATATCGCGCGCGACATCCCTGCGGATTGGGGGCGTCGGACGGTATTTGTCCCCCAAGAAATGTGTGAAACCCATGGGATCCTTCCCGAGGCATTGCCCGATCCCACCCGTCGTGCCCAATCTTCGAAAGTTTTGATGGACCTGATTCGATTGGCGGATCACGAACTGCGCGAGGCCCAATCCTATATCCTCGATCTGCCTCGAACGGCGCCTCGTGTGCGTCTGTTCTGCCTTTGGCCTTTGCTCATGGCCCAAGACACTCTCATCAAGTTGGCCCGTCATCCCGCCGCGGCATTAGACCCCTCGGCACGCATTAAAATCGGACGCCGTCGGGTGAAATTCATTGTCTATTCCACCATGGTGACTTGTTGGTCCAACAGCCTTTTGCGAGGCCAATTCTGGTGGCGCAACCGTAAGATGAAATCGCTTCTAGCTGGGGATCGCGCTTGACACGTAATAAAATGAATTTGTTCGCAAGACCATCGGTTTCGATCGGTACCTTGGGTTTGATCGTTGCCCTCGACCAGCTGACCAAGGCTTATGCCTTGCAACTCTTGGGGGACAGTGTGTTCGACGGGGCCATTCGATCCGATCATGCCCGGCGGATCATTGGGGACTATGTCCGGTTGTTTGTGGCCTACAATCCAGGGGCGGCGTTCAGCATTGCCCCCCAGCGACTGCTTCCCTTTTTGCACCCGACGGTCTTCTACGGATTGTTGGTCGGGATGGCTGCCTACTTTCTCGCCAAGCTTTGGATTGCCCGACGCAATGCCATTGTGCGGCTCGCCATTGTGATGGTCTTGGGCGGTGCCCTTGGGAATTTCATCGACCGCCTCCGCCTTCATTTTGTGGTCGATTTCATTTCTGTGGGGATTCCGGGAATCACTTGGCGCTGGCCGACCTTCAATCTCGCCGACAGCGCAATTTGTGTCGGCGCCGTGCTGTTGGCTTGGGGAGAACATAAGGTGGCGGCGCAGCGCGACCATCGGCAGGCTCGACATGTGCCGAACCCCCAACCCGATGAAATCGGCCCGGATGGATCAGGTCGGACTCCCGACACGGAGGCTAGCACTTGAACGACATGGTCGAACCAGAAACCGCAACGATTTGGACCGTGGAAGAGGATGGGACGGAAGACCGTTTGGACAAGTATTTGTCGGACCGCTTTCCCCATTGGTCCCGAACCCTCTTGCAGGATTGGGTCCGGTTGGAAAAGGTTCAGGTTGACGGGAAGGCCCGCAAGGCCTCCTTTCGGCTGGAGCCAGGGATGGTGGTGGAAACTGCCGGATGGCCCGAAAAAACGCTATCGGACAGTCCTTTGGAACCTCAGGACATTCCCCTTTCTATCGTCTACGAAGACGAACGAATCGTGGTGATTGACAAGCAGGCAGGGTTGACCGTACACCCCGGTGCGGGTTGCCCCAATGGCACGCTGGCCAATGCCTTGGCCTTTCGGTTTGGAAAACTTTCTGCGGTAAACGGTCCGGTGCGTCCGGGAATCGTGCATCGGTTGGACCGCGACACCACCGGCTTGATGGTGGTGGCTCGCGACGATGAAGCCCACCGCAAGTTGGCCGCCCAGCTTTTGGACCGCAGTCTCTCTCGGGTCTACGATGCGTTGGTGTGGGGGACACCCGCAGAAGGGAGAATCGAGGCGAACATTGGTCGAGATCCTCACTTGCGCACACGGATGGCGGTGACGCCTTTGGGACGGATGGCGGCCACGGCAATTTCTGTCACCAAGCCGGGAGCACCTTGTTCCCTGGTCGAATGCAAGTTGGAAACTGGGCGCACCCACCAGATCCGCGTCCATCTCGCCCATCTGCGGTGCCCGGTCGTCGGGGATTCTGTGTATGGAGGGGGACCGGAACGGTTGTCTCAAGTCCAACCTTTGGACCGGACCATCGCCCGAGCCGCCGTATCCCTATTGACTCGGCAGTGCTTGCATGCCCGGGAATTGCGATTGGTCCATCCCGATGGACAGAACATGACGTTCAACTCGCCCTGGCCAGCGGATTTTGCCGCAGCCGTCGCGGCGGCCTTTCCGGGTTAAGGCCGGTTGCCCTGGGCCCTTAGGCAAAGGGCGGCAAGGTGAGCAAGTGCATCTTCCAATCGGGTGGAGTTGCCAAAGTGGCGATTCCCCGGTCGAAGGTGACGAGCTGGCCTTGGTGTTGGCGGGCGATGGACAGCAACAAGGCGTCGTTGATTTGGCGGTAGCCGCGAACGCGAAGAGATCCCAACAAGGCTTTTGAACTCGGCTGGATGGATGGGAGAAACCTGTGGCCCTCCAAGGTCCGCAGAGTTTCCAAAACGTCGAGGGCTTCCAGGAAGCTCGCGGGTTCGGGAAACAGTTTGGGGTTCATGGAAAGCCGAAGAAATGCCGACTCCGTCAACTCGCAGGTGGCCCAGGGGACCGAATTGCGTTGGAGGAACCAGTGGTGTGCCACCTGGTGGTTTTCACATTCCTCCCAGCAAAGGGCCAGCAAGAAATTCACATCCAAAAGCCACGGCCCCTCGGTCTCGGGAATCGAAAATTCAGTCTTCGTCTTGGGCAAGTCGGATGTCCTGGACCGTGACGGGAGTCGATTTGGAGCGGCGTCGGAATACCGGAATGCCATGGACCAGTTTTGGAGGAGCCGGCGATTCCAAGCCTCTTTGAGCCAGTTGCGAAATGACCTCGCCCAAGGAAATGTCCTGGCTTAAGGCGATTTCCCGGGCCTCAAAGATTAAATCATCATCCAGCATCAGAGTGGTCCTCATGATGCGGAAGTTACGCTTTTCACATCAAAAAGGCAAATACATCACGGCCCTGATGATCGCTTGAGTTGGATGGAGATCAGCTTTTCCGGCCACGAGAGCGGGGCCCAACACGAGGTATCCGAGGTCAATTTGTCCAGGTCTTGTCGGCGTCCGGTTAGCCAAAGAGTTCCGAAAACCTCGGGGAAGAGGCGATTTTCCAACCGCACCGCGATGCGCATCTGGGAGGCAAATTCACCCGCATGGACCAAGTCACCTTCCAGAATGGCCATGCGGTGCTTGAACCGCAAGATGTTCATGGCAGGAAGTTCGGGGGAGTGGTCGATTGCCTGGGCAAGCCAGAACAATCCAGAATCCTTGCGGGCGAATTCCGGCCAAGCGGGAAAGGGAACCAAGGTGTCGAGCCAAACCAGTTGGCGAGCGCTGATCGGGATTTTCGATTTCGCATAGGCCTCGGCAGTGCGCGAAAACACTTCCAAATTCTCGGGAGTGATGGTGGAGTACCAACGCTCGTCCCAGGCGCGATGGATGGTGTCCCAAGCCTCTGGATCCAAGGCGCGAAACCATCCGGTGGGGCGCGGTGCCAAAAGCAAAGGGAGGGTAACCCGGGTTTTGGTGAAGAACGCTTCTTCGGCGCCGGCATCAACGATGGGAGCGTAGTCGGAATTCGGCGTGACTTCCCGGACCAGTGCCGACAAGATGCGTGGGGTGACTTCTGCGGGTGAGGCTACTTGTTCTGGAGTCAGTTCTTCGGCGGAAATATCCGCGTAGGGAGTGCCCTTGGCAAGTCGCGCGGCGTCGGGGTGGGGAAGTGTCCGTCCCGCGAGCAAGAGGACATCGGCGCTGGTTCCGGGAATGGGGTGCAAGGCCATTTCGGGAAAGCTCTCGTGCATGGCAGCCAGAATGGACAGGAACAATTCGTCGCGAAACTCGTAGCTTTGCAGCCATTGCGCCAGCGTGCCATCTAGGGAAAGATGGCGGCGCATGTCTCGATAGAATTCCTTGGTGAAAAGACTCGAAACTCCCGAGACCCAAGGGTTTGATGGTTCGGAAACGATCAGGTTCCAGGTGCCGCCATGGGTGGCGAAAAATGTCCGGGCGTCCTCGGCCCAGAATTTCATCCGGGGATCTTCGAAGATGCGGTGATTCCTGACCTTGAAATGGCGCGACATTTCGAACACGGCTGGTTCGATCTCCACCACGTCCAAGCTTTGCAGTAGTGGATCACCCAACAAGTAATGGGCGGTCATGCCACTGCCCAGTCCGATCAACACCGCCCGATAGGGCTTCTTCATTGTCGATAGGGGGGCCCAGGCCAAAGTTCCCTGGGTTTTGTTGTCGCCAGCACCCGCAACCCCAACCAGCGAGAGCGAAGCGTCGGGTTTGCCGTTGTTGCGAAGCACCGCGTAGCCGTTGGGACGCAAGTGGATGGACACGGTGGACGCGGCTCCGTCTTTGCGGTACACGATCTGTTCCTGGTTTTTCATGTGGGCCCGAAACGCCCCCAAAGTCAGGACATCCGATTTTAAGGGCACCAATGCGGCGAGCACGGTCGCGAGCAGGGCCACGCCCGCCAGGCCCCATTCCTTCCAACGCAATCGCAAACCCTTGAGGAGCGCGATACCCAAAAGTCCGTCCACTGCGGCGCCAGTGACAAGAACTGTCTTGAGGCCCGCAAGGGGAAGCAATATCAACCCGCCTCCCAACGCGCCGATCAGACTGCCCAGGGTGTTCCAGGCGTAAATGCGTCCCAGCCCCTCTTCCCGACCCGTGGAACGGATGCGCCAAGAGATCAGCAAGGGCAGCGTCATGCCGGCGAAAAAGGCGGCGGGTCCCATCATCAAAAAGGCGCTGGCGAATTTGAACAATTGGGCGAAGGGAAAGGCTTCGGGTGTGGTCTTGAGGACCAGATTCATTCCATTGCGGGCGTCAAAGAATACCTGGTAACCCAACAGGGACGCCGCAGCGCAAGTCGCCATGGCCAGTTGCGCCCAGGCCAGGCGTCGGCGCGGACGCCCCCTGTCCAGACCTTTGCGCACCGTCCACCCCCCGAAGGCGAGTCCGACCAAAAAGGCAGAGAGCATCACGTCAAAACTGTGGGTGCTCGATCCCAATTGGAGCGCGAGCATCCGGATCCAGGCGATCTCGTAGAAGAACGAGCTGAGCCCGGTGAAAAACGCCGTGGCATCGTGGATCCAAGGGGCCTCGGATTTTCGCTTCAACTCGGATGGGTTCGATTCGGCAGGTAAGGGATCATGGATGGAAAGAGCGACAAAAATCGTTCCCAGAAGCAGATTGATCGTAGCGGCGGTGGCCAGCGCCCCGGGAAGTCCAAGGCGCGGAACCAAGAGGAACGAATTCACTAGGCATCCCATTGCGCCGCCCAGGGAATTGGCCGCGTACAACCAGCCCAAAGAGAAATGCGCCTTGGTTGGGTCTCGTCGCAAAAGTCCGGCGGCCATCAGCGGGAAGGTGCACCCCAGCAAAATCGCCCATGGCAAGGTCAGGGCGGCACCGAATCCGGCAATGGTGATTCTTGCGGTCCAAACGCCCATTCCTTCTAGGACTTTGGACGTCCAGAGCCAATTGGTCAGGAGGATGAACAACCCATGGTAGGCCAAAGCGCCTAGGCCGATGACGATTTCCGACAGCCCATACCAGGCCCAAGGACGACGCAGCCGGTCGACGATTTTCGCCGACAGGTGGCTTCCGATCGCCAAGCCTCCCATGAACACGCATAGAGACAAAATCTGTCCATAGCTGGCGTGTCCTGCCATGAGTTTGAGGTAGCCGGCCCAGACCGATTCATAAACCAGTCCGGCAAAACCGGAGAGTGCGAAAAGTAGGATGACGTGGCCCATGGAGCCAGGGAACACTAGTGAAGAGAGGCGGCTTTGGCCACGGGTGCATTGAGCCAAGGTCGGAAGTCTGGCCAAAATGTGCGCTGATGGAGAACAATTTCCGGTCGGTCTGTTTGAACGAGTCGCGGGGAGATGGTTGGGGAGGTAACTTTCCCCTCGAAAACCTGTGTGTCCGGGGGAGGTGACCTTTGCGCAATCTGGCCATTGTGGCGATTCTTGGAATAGCCGTAGCGCCTTGCCTGGCGGTGGATGATCTGCCGGTCTTTTTGGATGCGGGCTGCACCCCGGGAACGACCACGGGCGGTTTGAACAACGGATTCGCCCAGGGCCCGGTTGGAATGGTTTTGGCCGACAAAGTAGGTGGGGGGAAGACCGTACCCGTTTCGTGTGTCGATCCGTTGAACGGGTCGGATGCGATCGTGGTCAAGC
>CAIKAA010000539.1 GCA_903825275.1 uncultured Fibrobacterota bacterium
ATCCGCCATGCGCGGGATCCGTTGGCGGCTTGCAACGTCTGGTTCCCGCGACGGCCATTCGATCACGAACGGATCGCCACGGCGCTCTCGTGGTTCGAGGGGCGGCACGACTTCCAGTCTTTTTGCATCCCTCGCGACGACGGGCGCCACACGCTGTGCACGATCCTGCTCTCGCGGGTCGTCGAAACTCCCGATGGCATCGACCTTTGGATTCGCGGCGACCGCTTTTTGCACCGCATGGTCCGGTCGATGGTGGGCTTTTGCATGGACGTGTCGCGGGGCGCGATGGGTCGTGAACATTTCGATCGCATGATCGGTGGCCAGCGGGTGGAACCGCGCTTTTGGGCGCCTCCCGACGGACTGACTTTGGAACGTGTAGGTTATGAGGACTGGACCGAACCCGCCATCCGGGGGCAGCCAGACCCTAGTTAAAACCGCAATGGGTCCCATGGGCCCAATCCGTGGGGAGCCGAACCATGACTCGTACTGCGCACATCTTAACCATCTCCGTGAGCCTTTGTGCCGGAATCGGGATCGGATCTGGCTTGGCACCGAGCCGATGGCTTGGGGCCATCGCATCGGGCGAAGCGCCGGAATATCCGTCGAAGGGAATGGATTCCCTTGCCACCCACCAGCGCGAATCGGCGCTGGTCCAAGCGACGCGATCGGCCTCGCCTTCGGTGGTGGGCATTGCCGTGACCACCAAGGAGCTGGTGCGACAGCGCTACCAGGATCCGTTCTTCGACCTCTTTTTTGGCGAGCCACCGGCCCAGATGCGCCAGGCCCAAAGCTGGGGTTCAGGCGTGATCGTCGACGCCAAGGGGTATGTTCTGACCAACTTCCATGTGGTGGCAAACGCAGTCGAGTCAAATATGCCCTCCGATTTCCAAGTGACGCTTCCTGACGGGCGCAGTTTTGCCGCCAAGCTCTTGGGGGGCGACAAGGACAACGACATCGCGGTGCTCAAGATCGATGCCGATCACCTTCCTGTCGCCGCCATCGCGATCGGAACACCGGCGATTGGCGAATGGGCCTTGGCGATCGGAAACCCCTACGGCTTTTTAATCGACGACCCCCGGCCTTCAGTGACCGTGGGGGTCGTGTCGGCGGTCGATCGTTCCTTCACGCCGCGGTCGGGGATCAGCTTGAGGCATGTGCTCCAGACCGATGCCGCGATCAATCCCGGCAATTCGGGCGGTGCCTTGGTGAATGCGATCGGAGAGGTGATTGGGATCAACACCTTCATTTTTACCGGAGGCGGCCAAAGCCAGGGCTCGATTGGCTTGGGCTTTGCCATCCCCATCGCGCGGGCCCTCCATTTGGTCGACGAGATTGTGCAATTTGGACGGGTCCGCGATTTCACCACCGGCCTTTCGACCGATCCTTCGGCGGCGGCCGCCATGGGCTTGCGGCGTGGCGATGGCGTGCTGGTCAGCGAGGTCGAGCGCGGGTCGCCTGGCGAAAAGGCCGGATTGCAGCCGGGAGACGTCATTGTCGGGGTGGATGGGAAGCGGGTTTCCGATCTGGAAGAGGTCCGTACTCTTTTGCGTCTTTTCCGTGTCGGAGACAGCGTACCTTTGCGGTTCAAGCGCGCAGGCAAGGAGCGATCGGCTTCGCTGGTGCTTGAAGAACAGAAGAAGAGACGGTAGAGGGAATTTGCAGCACAAGAATTGGTTTGACAGAAATCGGCACGACCTGACCAAGGGAGGTTTGTGGCTGCGCGGCGACGAGCCCAACCGTTTGGAAGTCAACCAGTGGGAACAGCGGCCCTTTCGGGTCCTGCTTTCCCGGTTGTCCACCTGGAACGATACCCTGGAATCGTTTACCCACCGTTTGCTCTATTCCATGCTGCGCGATCTTCCCGAGGTCTTTCCCGATCTGGCATGGGTCCCGCCCCATCACGATGGCGAGGTGATGACGACCGCCGGTGTTCCCTGGTTGCTGGGAAGCCAGACCAAGCGCGGCGTGGAGGAGTTCGATTGTTTGGCCTTCTCCAACGCTTTGGTGCAGGAAACGGTGAATGTGGCGGTCATGTTGGAGCGGTCGGGCATTCCCCTGTCGAGAAAAAGCCGGATGGAGCGCGTAGATCTTCCGCTGGTGATTTTGGGCGGGGCGAATTCGCTTTACGCCTCGGCTCTGTTTGGCGAAGACCCCCTGGTCGACGGCATCTTTATCGGCGAAGAGCCCGAGGTGATTCAGTCAATATTTGTCAAACTTGCCGAAGCCAAGCGCAACCATGCATCGAAGGCGGAACAGATCGCCGCCTTGATGGACGTGCCGGGATTTTTTGTGCCCGACACCACGCAGCCAACCACCAAAAAATTTCACGCCAGCCGTCCCGACCTGAACCGTTTCAAGCCGTTGGAAACGGTGGTTGCTTCGGAGGGCGTGGCCGGGACGGCAAGCTTGCAGATCTCGGAGGGGTGTCCGTATTTCTGCTCGTTTTGCGCCGAAAGCTGGTCGCGCAAACCCTACCGCGAAGTGGGGCTGGACACGGCTCGCCGCGAAGCCCTGGAACTGAAACAGGAACTCGGCCTGTCCAAGCTTGACCTCTACAGCTTCAACTTCAACACCTACGAGCACGTGCGGCCGCTGGTGGGGGGATTGCTGGAAGATTTTCACGCCGTGGGTTTGAAAAGCCAGCGCTTTGACGCCATCGCCCACGACCAGGGCTTTGCGCGCTTGTTGAAAATCGCGGGCAAGTCCTCGATCACTTGTGGACTGGAAGGGATCTCGCCGCGCCTTCGCAAGTTCTTGCAAAAAGACCTTTCCGAAGACGAGCTCTACCGCTCCTTGGCCTCCATTTTCCGCGAGCGGCAGCGCGAGATCAAGGTGTTCTTGATCGCCACGGGCCGCGAAGAGGATGAGGACTACGCCGAATTCAAGATCTTCCTGCGCCGGTTGCGGGAACTGTGGGAACGCGCGGCCTCCCGGCCACGGGTGATTTTTTCGGCCACGCCCTTGGTTCGTTTTCCGTGGACCCCGTTGGAGTTCGACGACATGCCCGATCCGCGGGTGTTGTCCCGCAAAGTGGGATTTATCAAGGCGGCGGCCGTCACCGCCGGATTCGAATTCCGCGGATCGGCCGGAGTCGAGGAGGCCTGGGTTTCGCAAGTGTTGGTGCGAGCCCGCGATGGTCGCGTCCTAGACGCGGTGCGGGAGGCTCAGAAGAAGACCGGATTTATCTTCCGTGACGTGGTGACCGAAGAATTCTACGAAGTCTTGCGACAGGAATTGACAGAACGCTATGGGGATCCCGACCAATTCGTCCGTGGATATGGCGAGGAACTGGAGGCAGGTCAACCCTGGTCGAATCTCGATCCCGGAGTTGCCCGGCGCTTTTTGGTGCGCGAATGGAAGCGCTGCCAAGAATTTGATCAGACCACGGTCTGCCTGGGCTGGGTCGACGAGCCGGGCAAGTGCCACGCTTGCGGGGCCTGCACGCCGCCCGAGCGCGAGGCGATCACCCATGCCCGAACGGCTCACAACCAGGACTTGGACAAACTCGACAAGAAGCTGCGCGCCTTGCGAGAAACCGAAGAAGCGGTGGGCGTGCAGGTGGAACTGTTCGACACCTGCGTGGGACTTCCCATGGACCTGATCCAGGCCTGGCATGCCCGTGCCTGGATGAAAACCCTGGGCGTGGTGCGCGAGTACCGCCGTCATGACCCGTTTGGTCGCAGCGAGGAAAGCGAGGATTGCTTGGCGGCGGGATTGGAAATCTTGAATCCGGTGTTTTGGAAGGATGCCGCCGAGAAGGTCCGCGAGGCCTTGTCGGATGAACAGATTCTGTCACAGGTCAACGCCCTGTTCGCCCCCTACGGAAAGGTGTTGGGTCCGGCTTCCGCAAATGCCGCCCAAGCGATCTGGTCGATGACCACGCCCACGGCTCCCGACCTCTCGGGATGGTTGGCCTCGCGCGGGCTCAAGCACACCTTGCGCCGCGAAGGCGCCATTCGGGTCTACGACTTGCCAAAGGAATCCCTGAAGAAAAAACTCGCCGTGGTTCTGCGCTGTGAAGAGGGGGATGACGGAATTTGGCAAACCCATCTGGAAAGCGCCGAAAAATTTTCGGTCCGGGATTTTTTAAAGGGCGCCATGCCGGGAACCGAACGGGTGTATGCGGTGCTGCGAAGGGTGGGGTAAAGGGGGTTTCGCGCCAGGGACGGATTCGACAGGCTCACCGCAGGTGGACGCCCGATAGGGCCAGGACCCCGCCGTGGTGCCTTGCCGGTGTAGGGGTCGGGCATGCCCGACCCCTACGATGATGACGATTTGGTACCACGGCGGGGGCCTGGTTCACGACAGCCCGACGGACAGCGGCCGGGGCGCTCAATCCTCTCCGTCGTCCTCGATGGCTTGGTCCATGGACAGGCCCGGTTCGTTGGCGCGGGGGTGCCCTACGACGCGGGCCGGGACTCCCACCACCGTGCAATGGGGCGGGACATCCGCCAGGACCACGCTGCCGGCTCCCACTTTGGATCCGTCGCCGATGCGGACGTTGCCCAAAATGATGGCGCCAGCGCCCAATAGCACGCCGCTGCCCACTTTGGGATGACGGTCGCCGGTTTGTTTGCCGGTGCCGCCCAAGGTCACGCCGTGCAGCATGGATACGTCGTTGCCGATCACGGCGGTTTCGCCCACCACGACCCCGGTCGCGTGGTCGATCAAAATTCCAAATCCGATGGAGGCGGCGGGATGGATGTCCACCCCGTAGACCAGCGCGATACGGCCCTGCAAATAGACCGCCAGATCCTTGCGGCCGCTGTTCCACAGAAAATGAGCCACTCGGTAGGCCTGGAGGGATTGGAACCCCTTGAAGTGCAAAAAGGGCAATGCCAACGATTGGGCCGCAGGATCGCGCTCGACCACCGCCGACAGATCCTTGCGCGAGGCGTTGCCAATTTCTGTCCGAGCCAGAATGGGCAGGAACAATTGGTGCAGGTCAGAGGCGCCAAGGGCCATTTCGCCCAAGCGATTGGCCAAAATGGCCGCCAAAGCGTCTTCGAAGTGGCTGCGCTCGCCAATAAACGAGCGTGCGAAGGCTCCGAGAAGGCTTTCGCGGGCCACCAGCGCATCGGCCTCGTGGCGCAGTCGCTGCCAAATCGGATCTGGATCGACAAACAATGGATTCATCGAATCAAAATGGATTCTTTGCCCCGAATCCGGTAGTGTCCGTGTGACTTCATTCTCCTCGGGTCTGATACCCCGAAAGCCTGTCCTGAGCTTGTCGACTGCTACGGCACTGCGAAACCGGCAGGGCACCTTTGGTGCCAAGGGCTTGCTTCGTGTTCTCAGACCCGAGATTGCTGGCCAGAGCATACCCCGCAGCCTGTCCTGAGCTTGTCGACTGCTACGGCATTACGAAACCGGCAGGGCACCTTTGGTGCCAAGGGCTTGCTGCGGGGTTGTTTATTTTCTCGCGAGAAGCCCGACCAACTCCTGGAGGACGGCCTCTTTCCGGGTGGATTTTCCCGAAGCGAAGGCCTCGGCCACGCAAGACCGAACATGGGCTTCCAGCAGAACCGCCGAGGTGGAACGCAGCGATTCCTGGACCGCTTGGACCTGCCCCAAAACCTCGATGCAGTAGCGGCCCTCGGCCACCATGCGGCGAAGCCCTCGAATTTGGCCTTCGATGCGTGCCAGCCGTTTGTCGACCGCCTGCGCATGGGTGGAATCGGCCAAAGCCGAGTCCACCGGAGGGCAGCATTTGGCGGTTTTCGATTTGGGGGCAGCCCGGTTCATCCGAGCCTCCGGGGTCGCCAGGTCAAAAGTCGCAAGCTGTTCAACATCACGGTTACCGAAGAAATGGACATTGCTGCGCCGGCAAGGGTGGGCGAGAGCAAGATCTTTCCCCACGGCCACAAGGCACCCGCCGCCACCGGGATCAACAGCAGGTTGTATCCAAAGGCCCATGCCAGATTTTGACGAATAATCCGTCGGGTCTTTCGTCCAAGGTCGATGGCGTCGCAAGCAAGGCTCGGATCGGTGGGTCCGATGGCCCCCATGGCGCATTGGAAGGCGACGGCGGTCCCCGTGGTGATCGCCAAGGAGGCATCGGCTTGGGAGAGGGCGATGGCGTCGTTTACGCCGTCGCCGACCATCAACACGCGTCGTCCTTGGGCCTGGAGTTCGCGAATCCGTTCGGCTTTCAGTTCGGGGGTCGCGCGGGCGCGCCAGGCTTTGACACCCAGGGTGTGGGCGGTTTGGGAAACGGCGGCCGTTCCGTCTCCCGAAAGGATTTCGACCGAAACACCCATTTGGCGAAAACGGTTCATGGCCCGATGGGCTTCGGGGCGAAGGGGATCGGCCAGAAACAAAACACCGACCACCGATCCACCGACCTGGACCGCGACCGAGGTTTCGCCGGGATTTGCCGGATCGATCATGCCGAGCCAATCGGGAGATCCCACGCGAATTCGACCAGATGGAGTCATGCCTTCCACGCCTTTTGCAGGAATGGTGACCACGTCCAAAATGGGTTCCCAGGCGCATCCGCGGTCGCGCGCGGCTTGGACGACCGGTTGCCCCAGCGGATGGGAGGAGCTTTCTTCCAGCGAGGCGGCAATGGACAAAATCTGGTCGAATGAATATCCATCGGAGACCGTCCACCGGACAATTTTTGGTTTGCCTTCGGTCAACGTCCCGGTCTTGTCAAAGACGGCGACATCGCAGCGGGCCATCGCTTCCAGAATGGCGGCGTCGCGGATCAAGATGCCGTGTCGTGCGGCGCGTCCGATGGCCACCATCAGGGCCGAGGGTACCGCCAGTCCCAAAGCGCAAGGGCAGGCCACGACCAAGACGGAGATGGCCACCAAGAAGGCGCGTGCTCCAGAAGGTACGGGCCCGAGTCCCCACCACATTAGACCCATGAGGATGGCGATCGCGATGACCGAAGGGGCAAAGACCAAACTGATCTGATCGGCCAATCGTTGGAGTGGTGCCTTCGATCCTTGGGCGGCTTCGACCAAGGCGGTCACCCGCGCCAAGTGCGTTCCCTCTCCGGCGTGCTCGACGGTGAATTCCACCGCAGTCGCTCCGCTAACCGATCCTGCCACAAGGACGTCTCCAACACTTGCTTCGCGGGGAATGCTTTCCCCCGTTAGGTGGCTCTCGTCGAAACTGCCATTGCCTTGGACGAGGATTCCATCGGCCGGGACCCGTTGGTGGGGAAGGACCCGCACCCGGTCGCCGGGCAACAACAGTTTTGCGTCCAGTTCAAAACACTGGCCGTCGCGAACGACCCAGGCCATGCGGGGAAGCAGTTGGGCCAACGAGCCGATGGCCGCGCGGGCCTTGTGTTTGGAGCGTTCTTCCAGCCACTTGCCAAACAAGACAAATCCCAAAACTCCCGAGACGGATTCGAAGTAGACATGCGGCGGCAATCCGCGCGTGGTGAACCAGCCGGGGAACAGGGTGGAGAGGGTGGAAACCGAAAATGCGGCTCCGGATCCGGTGGCCACCAGGGTGTTCATGTCGGGGCTGAGATCGATCAGTGCCTTCAGCCCGCGCACGAAAAAGGATCTGGCCCACCAGAAGACTACAGGAAGATGGAGGACAAAAAGTGTCCAGCGCAAAGAGCTGGCAGAACTCTTCCACAGGAAGGGAAGTTGGCGGTGCAGCCAATGAGTCCCCGGCATCGCCAAGCGGTGCAAAAGGTCTCCGTCGTGGCCATTTCCCATCAAGGGGGCGCCCAACAGCATGGTGAGTGCGAAAATGGACAAGGTGGCGGCGTGCGGGAGCCAATCGGGGAAGATTTTTTGAATCGTGTTATTTTCTGGGGACGCAATTTCGTAACCCAACGATCGAATGGATTGAGCGAGTA
>CAIKAA010000540.1 GCA_903825275.1 uncultured Fibrobacterota bacterium
CCAGCACCACCAGACTCAAGGCGCCCAGCCACCAGGCACGGCGAAAGGTTTTGGGTTTGTAAGGAAGGGGATTGTTCATCGAGTCCTCTGGGAGAGTTTGGGGAAAGGGGGACGTCGTTTGTCGCGAACAAACAAGGAATCAGATTGAAAACCAAAGGTTTTCCAGCGCCACCGGGCGATTTGCCAAAGAGGTCCTACCTGCTCACGAGCAACAATTCGACCATTGCTATCCACCGCGAAGGTGTCCAAAATGCCGGCCAGTCGCGTTCCGAGCCAGACAGGTCGCAAGTGGCCGCGATCCAACCTCCAAACCTGAAGCCGCCTTCGCGCCGTCGGATCAAAGTGATTTTGTTTTACGACGCCAAGCACCAATTCGAGGCAGCCATCCCGATCGATATCGGCTTGGGCCAAAATCCAAACCGGCCACGAAAAGGGGATCCGGATCAATTTTCCAGAATCGCTAATTTCGATGATGGTTGGCACCACCTTGCCGGGTACAGCCTTGGCCGACCAGCTATTCGAACAGCCAAACCAAATCCAAAGAAACAGATAGAGGGCGGTCATGCTTGGAGAAAGCTAAACCATCCCCAGAGGACCAGAGCGTTCTTCGCTGTTGACCACTCTCGAGCGGGCTTGGCGCAAACAAAAAACGCCGCTGTGAGGACAGCGGCGAGTCGGTTAATTCCCTGGCTGGGATCGCGAGCGTTCGTTACTGGACGATGGCGCTGATAGACTCAATGCAGTAGTTCCACTTCACGGGAGCGGTCATGTTGGCGTGGGCCTCGATTTGGATCGCCGTGAGCAGGCTTGGGTCGAACTTGTACATCGATTTGGTTTCTTGCTTGACATCGGTAAAGAGGATGGTCTGTGCGCCGGGCTTGGAACTCATGGTCTTGTAGAACCACTTGTCTTCGGTGCCAGGCTGGGCGGTCGGGTAGTTGATGCGCACACCGGCCGCGGGAATGTCTCCCGAAATCACAAAGCAGAACCCCTTGATGCCAGCCGCCGCCGCGTTGAAGGGGGTCTTCTGGCCCAAGGAGTCATCGGGCAAGAAATTGAAGCCCATGCCGGCTCCCCACTGGATCTTCCAATTGTCGACCGGATCAGGGTACCTGGCTGGATCGACCTTGACGGTGCTGCCCGAAGTGCAGATCCGGCCGCCCACGCCCACTTTCTGCTTGGCGTCAAAGGGGCGAGTCAAGTTGGTGCAATTGTATCCGGGGCGCCATCCGCCCACCAGATCGCTCCACTTGAACCAGTCGATGTCGCTGCAATCCACATAGGAGTAGGGGTATGCCGACACATCAACCGGACTGCTAACCGGTGGGAGGACCGTGCTGTCGATGGTTGTAAAGGATCCGGTGATGTGCCCGTCCTTGGAAATGGTGAGGGGGATGCTGTTGGCTGGGCACAAGTCCGTCACCGCGGTCGGGAGGGGCGGCGGAATGGAGTCGCGCACGAAAATATTTTTGAGCGAATCCGCAACCCGGATCGAGTCGGCTCGGGCGGTCGAGTCCGCCTTCCGCTTCATATCCACCAATTTGAGAGAGTCCACCACCCGAAGCGAATCCACTCTCTTGAGCGAGTCGGTTTTCTTGGTCAGGTCCACCAACTTGAGGGAATCCGCCACCCGGACCGAATCGACTCGCCTGGTCGAGTCGATCTTGCGCAGCGAATCCACTTTCCGAAGCGAGTCCACCTTCGCGGTGGTATCCGTCGGCGTGATGACTGGACTTTGCGTGCTCTTGTCATCACAGGAGGCAAGGAGCAGTGCTCCCAAAAGAACAAGGCTCATGGTTCCGCCGAGAAGACAGGAACCGAGCACCCTCGAATTTCGCGACAAAACGCGACGGGTAATCAACAAACGAGCGAACATGGGACCTCCGTATGGTTAGCTGATTGGAAATTCATGAATCAGCGGGATAGAGAATTTTTGGTTTAAAAAATCCTATCCCTTTAACTTGCTAGCAAGTTTCTGACATCTAGGAGAAAGATATTCGAGTCTACCGCCGTGGGAGTAGAAATTCCTCACCTGACAAAAATTTGAGAATCATTCAAATTCAGAATGACTCGATTCCATGGGTTTCCTTCTCGGCTTCGCCCCGGGTGAGAAGACCCACGCCTCCCCATCCAGCCAAAAGGGACTACAGCTGGTAGTTTGGGAAAACGGAACCTCTTCGGAAGGAACCTTCCGATGCAATCTTTCGAGGAATCGCCTGTCAACGCTTGGCTTTTCCCCTTTTCTGGAAATCCAAAACAAACCCTTTCGACGCCCTCATGGCAGACCGTCCTCCCAGGACGATTGTCGTCAGGGCTTGACATCCGCAAAGGTCGCCTAGAATGATAACGCTCAAGATCTACCGGAAGCTGTCGATGGAACTATCCGGAACCGTGGAGCAGATCCACTCCGGGATGCCGGCCTTTGCGGTGGGCAAGAAACGATTCGCGATCTTCGACCCGAAGAAAGGCGAACTGGCCCTCAAGATTCCCTTGACGGATCCTGTCCGGGTCGAGGGGATGGCGCAAGGGGTGCTCGTTCCCGCGCCAGGGAAGTACGGCGCCCAAGGCTGGGCCGGAGTGGACATGGAAAATATCAAGGAGACGGAGTTCGCTAAGCTCCTCAAGATCGCCCATGATGGGGTGGCGATCGGAGCCTAGCCGAGCAAGGCCTTTTTCGCCAAAGGCATTTTCCCCCTTGAATCAGGCCGAAACTGGACTGCAAACCCAGAAAAATCCTTTTCCTGTAAATTGAATATTTCTCCCCCTTGTTGGTTTATTTCCGGGGATGCTTCTTTGAAGGGAACCCATCCTCCGAGGATTGTCGATGATCTATCCCCTGTGTTGCCCACGTATACCCCTGTACAAGAAGGTCCTCAAAGCTTTCTCCCTCCCCATTGCCATGGTTGTTTTGTGCTTCGGACAGACCTTGTCCTCGCCCGCCGATTGGCAGCAAATCGTCAATCCAACCCGAGGGGCGGAATACCACGTCATCCAACACACCGCTCTCGGGTGGTTTGCCGCGGGAAGCAATGGATTGGTTCGGTATTCTCCGGATGGCAGGCGCTGGTTCTGGAGTCAAGGAGATTCTTCGATTCCCGGAGACCGGGCTTACCGTGCATTGGCTCATTTTGCTGGGCGAACCTTCGTGGTGGGCGAATCAGGAACCATCCTGAAAACTTCCGACGGAATCCATTGGAATCATCAAATTCTCGAAGACTCCATCAAGCTCACCAGCATCGCTTCTGACGGAAATTGTCTTGTCCTGGTTGGTAGCCAAGGACGCATATGGCGGTCAGAAAACGGCAACGATTGGACTTTGCGTCCTTCTCCTGTTGCCCCTTCCGATTGGAGGCAGGTCATTTCCACACAAGATGGATTCGTGTCTGTAGGAGAGCGCGGGACATTGGCTGTTTCGCCGGATGGTCGCGATTGGCAGGATCGATCGAACCCCGACTTTCTCTTTCAGCAGGTGGCCAGCAAAGGCTCCCAATTGATGGCCTTGATTCCATCGAGGAAGGATTCCTTCGGAATGCAACCGAACACGATCTTGGCCCGATCCTCGAACAATGGCGTTTCCTGGCTAACCGACACCACATTCAGTGGCTTCAACAGTTACATCCATCGTTTCAATACACTTCGCACAGACAGCGTGAATTGGTACGCCGTCGATGAGTATGGTTCGATTCTGAAATCGAGCGATGGCATCCAATGGACGTTCGACACCCTCCATCTGGATTATTCCCCGTACACCGATCCCTTCAACCAACCCTTGGGGTATTTCCAGGGAACTTGGATCGCCACCGGAACTTCGGTTCCATCCTATCCACAACCAGTCGGCTTGAACCTGGGCTTTCACAATGATTTGGTTTCTAGTAGCGATCTTCGAAAATGGGAGAAGGTTTCTGCGTCAACTTTGGATGATCACGTTGTAGCCGTCCAACCCCGAGCGGATGGCTGGTGGTTGTTGCGCAGTCAAGGCAATTACCCTCTTTCACCTACCACGATACAACGAACCAGAGACTTCGTGCATTGGGAAGAACGATTCGTGGGCAAGGGTTTTCCTCGGCATCTGGATACCTGTCAGGGATCTACAATCGCGTACGGAGCCTTCTTGTCCTGCAAAATTGACTCATCACTTGTAGCTACCTGTGATACGACACGCGCATCCTTTCAGTCAATGGCCTGCCGAGGGGATCAATTGCTTGAGATGATCAGCTTTGGGTCCTTTTCTTCTATTCTAGGAAGAGTCGTGAGTCGTTTGTCTTTTGCCAACGCAAGCCCTGTCGATTCCGTGTTGAGGATGGCTGCCGTGAATGGTGTTCGAGTCGTCGGAGGGAAGTGGATTACCACATGGCACGATACGGTCTGGCAAAGTCTCGATGCAAGGTCTTGGACCTCCACGGCGGTCCCATACGGCCTGTGGGAAACAGACATGGCAAGCAATGGCAATGTCCTTGTCCTGTTCAGCGATACAGGAAAAATCCTGCGAACGACGGATGGAGAGCACTGGTTGACTGTACCTATTCGCTCAGCAGCCCCTTTCCGGGTCACATGGACAGGGTCTTTCTTCGGCTTGGTCGGTGATGAAAATACAGTTGGTTGGTCTGGCGACGGACTTTCCTGGCAATTCGACAGCATTTCGCAGCACCGACCACCAGGCCATCCAGCGATTTCGATGGGATCACGAAACGACTCTCTCATCGTCGGTGTGACCGGGGGGGATCTATTCATCCGGTCGACGCCGGTCATCACCGCCGACATCAACGTTCGGAAGAGTGATTTTCGGATCACTCGCTCCCCTTCGAGGATCGAAATTTCAGGCGACGGAGTCGGAATCGCAGCTTGGCGGTGGACCGATCCGCGCGGACAGCTTCTGTCGATCCAGCGAATCGACCTGGGACCGAATCGAGTCGGTTTCGAATGGAACCGACAGGCGCCTGGCGCGTTGATTTTGCAAGGACGAGGCGTTACCAAAGTTCTTTTAGGGCCTTGAGCCAAAGGGCCGGCACAGACCGGACCTTACAGAATTGGTCCGAATCGTCGCGCTTGGGCCAGCCTACACGATCTTCAGCAAATGCGCCGGGCAAATCGCTGGATCAATGTTGAAGGGTCGAGAAGAGATGGATGCCTTCCATTGGCTATGACAAACAGATCAATCAGGCATATGGATTAACAATACGCAATCGTCCTTCTACCACCAGTCCTGAGTGCAGATCCTCCGAGAGCAGAACCTCGCCACCGTTCAAAAGTGCACTGGCCACCAGCCGTGAATCGTAATGCGACAGGCGGTATTTCTCCGATAAATCGAGAGCCTTGAGAAGAATCTCCGTGGATAGGTCATGTGGCGTACACCATCCTAGCAGGAAGCGGATCTTCTCAGCAACCTCAGAGGGAGAATCTCCGCACTTGCGGGTCGCCTGACAGCCCCAAATTCAGTCAGCGCTTGAACGCTGATGTGTGGACGGTCCAGCAGGAGTTCTCGTGAGATTGCGTGTTTGGCCAATGCATCAGGATGGAGATCAAAGGCGTAAATGAGGATGTTTGTGTCAAGAAAGTCCACGGTCATTCGCCTCCTCTCGGGACAAAGACCAGCTTCCCACCGCGCTTCCATGCTCCTGGACAAAGGCATCGAACCGCACCCGATCCAGTTCCCGTTCGTCGGAGGCGATCGGCATCAGGCGTACTTCGACTTCACGGCCCTTCCATTCCTGGGGTACCTGAAGGTGGACCTCACCCGTATCACTCACCAGCACAAGATGGCGAACAACCATCTCCGATCTCCTTCTTCAGCACCGCCCCCCTTTGCAGAATCTCAGAAGGAGCCGTTGACTCGAATCTACCTCAAAGATTGGAGCGATGCACCTTCGGAAGCACCGGCCCGCAACCCTACCCGATCTTCAACACATGCGCCGGGCAAATTGCTGGATCCAGCCGCACCCAGTTTTGCCCCGCGTTCCAGCTCCAGCGCTCCTTGGTGACAAGATCTGTCACAGGGTAGGGCGCCCACCCAATCTTGAGGTCTTCCCACGGCGGATCAATGTGGCCTTCGTGGGCTTGGGTGGAATCGCAATTGATCACGATCAGCAAGCGATCGTCGCCCAACACCTTGGTGAACGCCAATAGGTTTGGATTGGTGCAATCGATAAACCGGATGTTGTGCAATTCCTGCAAGGCGGGATGGCCGTTGCGGATTTCGTTCAAGCACCGGATCCAATCCTTGATGTTCCCTGGACGGTTCCAATCCCAAGTCTTGTACTGGTACTTCTCGGAATCCAGATACTCTTCCTTGCCAGGAATGGGGGTGGCTTCGCAAAGCTCCCAACTGTTGTACATGCCCCAAGCGGGCGAAAGCAACGCCGCCAGCGCCGTGCGGACCAAGAAGGCCGGGCGGCCGTGGTCTTGGCAGTGGTGGGGATTGATGTCCGGAGTGTTGGTGAAAAAGTTTGGACGCATGTAGTCGCGCTCGGGAAGCCGAGTCAGCTCCTCCACGTACTCGCGCATTTGGGCCGCCGATTCGCGCCACACGAAGTAGGTGTAGCTCTGCTGAAACCCGAGTTTGGCCAGCATCTTGAGCGGTTTGGGACGCGTGAACGATTCGGACAAAAACACCGCGTCGGGGCAGCGCTTTTTCACCTCGCGAATCAACCACTGCCAAAATCCGAACGGTTTGGTGTGGGGATTGTCCTCGCGGAAAATCCGGATCCCCTTGGATATCCAAAAAAGATGGATCCGCAAAAATTCGCGCCACATTCCTTCCGTATCGGGGCCGTAATAGTGGAAGGCATAAATGTCTTCGTACTTCTTGGGGGGATTTTCGGCGTACTTGATCGTGCCGTCGGCTTCGCGGTAAAACCACTCGGGGTGGCTTTTGGCGTAAGGGTGATCGGGGCTCGCGTTCAGGGCCACGTCCAGTGCGACCTGCATCCCGTGTTCTTCGCAAGCCGCGAGAAAGCGTTCGAAATCGGCCAGGGTGCCCAGCTCCGGGTCGACTGCGTCGTGGCCGCCATTTTCGTTGCCGATCGCATAGGGGCAGCCGGGCTCGCCTTCTTGGGCGCGTACGCTGTTGTTCTTGCCCTTGCGGTTGGTTTTTCCGATCGGGTGGATGGGCGGCACGTACAGAACCTGAAAGCCCATCGCGGCAATTTCCGGCAAGCGGCGGATGCAATCGTCCCAGTTGGCAGGTCTGTCAGGATTTGTCCCTTGGGAGCGCGGCCACATTTCGTACCAGGCGCCAAAGCGCGCGATGACGGGATCGACGATCAGGTCGTAGATGTGTGAAACCGATTCCAACCCAGTTTTTTCGGCGGTGCCGCCAAAGCGGAATTCGAACAATCCCACTTCCGTCAGCCGCAAGCTTCCCTTCC
>CAIKAA010000541.1 GCA_903825275.1 uncultured Fibrobacterota bacterium
ATTGGTCCTTTGATATTTGCCAGTTTTACTTTTTTGGCCAAAAGGCCAGAAAGAGGTGTTGTATGGGATTTCGTGCATTGCTGACAGAACGGCAGAAGAAGGCCAACACTCGTACGTGTATTGGATTGGATCCCAATCCGGAAAAGTTACCCGAGTGTCTAAGGGGTATGACAAGCTCCTTGGCCCTGGACGTGAAACGGTGGATGTGGAAAATCGTGGTTGAGACCGCGCCCTTCGCATCCATGTTCAAACCTCAGTCGGCCCATTGGCTGGGTATCCCTGGTGGAGTCGAGGCCTTGTCGGATTTGGTGAGTATGATTCACGGCACCTACCCGGACATTCCGGTGTTCCTCGACTGCAAGCCGGGCGACATTGACCGCACTCAGCAAAAGTACCGCAAGTACGCGTTCGAAATCATCGGCGCCGACGGCATGAACTTCACTCCTTACATGGGTGACGAGACCATGTCGGCTCTGGCGGACAAGAGCGATCTTGGCAAAGCCATTGTCGCGGTGTGTTACACTAGCAACAAGGGCGGAAGGCGTTTTCAGGACGCCTTGATGCAGGACGGGCGGCCGTTGTGGGAACACGTGGCCGAGTGGACTTTGCAGGACGCTGAGAAGCTTGGCGTGCTGGAAGACGCCGGATTGGTTATGGCCGCTGCCTACAAGGCCAGTCCCAAGCAGATGGAAATCAAGGCTAGCCCGATTTATTTCGAGCATCTGTATCGAGCTCGGAAAATCGTTGGCGACAAGCTTTGGTTTTTGATCCCGGGAGTTGGCGCGCAGGGAGGGTTTGTGGAGCAAACAGTTATCGCCGCCGACGCAGGACCGGGGTCGTATGCCATCAATTCTTCTTCCGGCATCACCGAAGCCAGTTCGGGTACAGACTACGCACAAGCCGCGGCCAGTAAGGCCGAAGAACTCCGCAACCAGATCAACGACGCACTGTAGTAGCGTAAACTAAGAAAGGATAGGAGGATGATGCGAACACACATCAAAGTCGATTTTACTTCTCCCACGGAGACCGCGCGTAGATGCGATGCATTCTACTCTTGTTCCAAGGTGGCTGGAGAGCGACTAGGTCCATTGGTTGCCTACGCTGGCACCTACGATGGGCCAGATGGAAAACAGCTTCACTTTGTTGGCGACATTTATTTCAACTTCGCGAAAGTTGAACCGCACGCCAACGCGATGAACTACTTTGCCGACCTCACGTTTGAGAAGCTGCTCGACGCCGGGCTGTCTTCCGTGTCAGATTTGGTGCTTACGGGAGCACCTATCGGCGGTTATCGGATTGCCGACACAATCGGTGCAAGACACGAGATTGACGTTATCACGGCTGAGAAGAGAGTCACGGTTGCCGGTACTAGCGACCGCAAAGAGGAATCCGAAACCGTGTTCTCTCGACATACGCCGCAGGAAGGCGATAAGGTGGTGATCGTTGAGGACGTCTGCAACAACTTCAAGACAACCGCCCCGTTCGTTGGCAATATCCTCATGCGTGGCGCTGAGGTTGTTGCCATCTTGTGTGTTCTCAATCGGTCGCCGAAGATTGACAGCGTCTGGCAACATCCGGGCAACTTTACCTTGCCCGATGGCAAGGAGATGAGCTTCGGTGCAATTTCGCTACCGGTTATCAGTCTTATCCGCATGCCCTACGCGAAGTATCGCCAGGATGACCCTGCGGTTGCATCCGACGTTGCTCGTGGCAACGTTGTGTGGAATCCCAAGAGGACCGAAGAGTGGGCTGGACTCATGACAGCCATGCAGGCTCATGCCTGATTCAAGGTTGAGCAAGCCAATTTTTCAGTAATGGCCCGAGAACGACGAAAGTCAATCCGGGTCTCTTTTTTTTGCGTAAAGAATTATAAAATTTGAAACGTCAATATTGATTTTTTTTAGGTTGTAGGTAAAC
>CAIKAA010000542.1 GCA_903825275.1 uncultured Fibrobacterota bacterium
TCCCGTAATTGCCAATTTCGGGATAGGTCATGGTCACGATCTGTCCACAATAGGATGGATCGGTCAGGACTTCCTGGTACCCGGTCATCGCGGTGTTGAAGACCACTTCACCGGCGGCTTCGGCACAAGCCCCGAAGCCTTTACCCCGAAAGACGGTCCCGTCTTCCAGCGCCAGGGTCACGTCACGCATTGGATTCCTCCACTGAAATCGCTATTTCGACGGATCTTGAAACAGATCTGCCGTTTGAACCGCAGCGAAATTTACCATTCGAACCTCGGTCAGGAGGGCATTCATCTGCTGATCGTGTGCCGATTGGGGCAATTTCCCGGGATGCACCTGAGCATCCCAAGCCACCCCGACTTTTTTAACCAGTGGCTTTAGGGTCAACCAACGGTCGTAGTAACCACCGCCCTTCCCGATTCGTCCGCCGTGGAGGTCGAAAATCTCCCCTGGCACCAACACCAATCCCCTCTCGGGAAACACCCCGGTACGAAGCTCGGTTTTCGGTTCGTGGGTTTGAAAACGACCTTCCACCAAATCCTTGTCCAGATCGACCACTTTGGCCATTTCCATGATCCCCGGCTCAGGGCCCAGCCAGGGCAACCAAAGATTCTTGCCATCGGCCAAAATCGCGTCCAAAAGTCCTTGAATGGGAATTTCCAGCGCCAACGGCCAAAAGGCAGCGATATCGGAAGCCTTCTGATAATCTTCACAGGAGCGCAAACGATCCAAAATTTGCCCCGGCGCTCGATCCCATTCCGTCTGTCCCATTGCCATGACCCGTTCGCGCGACCAGGTGCGAAGCCTGCTTTGCACCGACTCCCGATGAACGGGTTCGGATTCGATCGAGGAACGAATTTCCCGTTCAAAGTCCTGACGGAGGTTGAGGAATTTTCTTTGGAACTGACGAAATTTGGACCACCAGCGACCCGCCGATTTCGGATCTAGGGCCAATAGACTCACCACCGCCACCACCAAGACCTCGCCAGAGCTGAATGAATCCACCTCAAGCCCCCTTTTGAGCCAGCCAGGCGGTTCCCACCCCGGCGAAATAAAGCGCGACCATCGGAACCGCCATGATGCATTGGCTGACCGGATCAGGAGGCGTGACGACAGCCGCCAGCACAAAAATGACGACCAACGCCCCTCGGGACCAACGAACCAATTGTTTTGCCGTCACGAACCCAAGTTTGGCCAAGACCCAAGTGAGGAGAGGAAATTCGAACATGGCTGCAAATCCACCCAACAATTTCACCGACATCCCGGTGTATTCATCCACCGTCCACATTTGCAGGAACATCCCGTCGCCATAGCCGGCCAGCCATTTCATGGTCATCGGGAAAATCGTGTAGTAACCAATCACGAGTCCGATCACAAACAGGATGGTGGTCCACCAAACGGCATACAGAACCACCTTTCGCTCTTTGCCGTGCAAGGCTGGCTTGACAAAATTCCAGGCTTGCCAAAAGATCCATGGAGCCGCCATGACAGACCCCGCGACCAAGGCCACTTGAAACGACATCATCACCGCACCGGTGGGATTGGTCACCACGATCTGGGGCATTTTCTTCAAGCCTTGGAGAGGACGCAGGAGGATTTTCCACAAGTCGGCCCAGTATTCCCAAGCCACGATGGTTCCCGCCAACCAACCAAGCACTCCCTTGAAGAGGGCTTTGCGCAAATCTTCTATGTGTCGCCAAAAATCCAGTCCGCCTTCCGCGGACCGGTACCCCCTTCCATCGATCGGGCTCAAGCCTGCTTGGGTCCTTCAGCCAACTTCGCGGCCTTGGCCTCTTCGGCAGCTTTTTCCGCCTTTGCCAAGGCGAGCTTGGCTTCCGCGAGTTTTTCGTCCTCGGTTTTGGAGGCATCCTTGAACTCTTTGACGGATTGCCCAAGTCCCTTGGCGAGCTGGGGAAGCTTGCTGGGTCCAAAAAGCAAAAGGATCACAAGAAGGATGATGACCCATTCCA
>CAIKAA010000543.1 GCA_903825275.1 uncultured Fibrobacterota bacterium
GCCTTCACCGATCGCGACGCTCAAAGTGTCGATTCTCGAGGTCAATCCAGAATTCTTTCGGCCCCAGACACAACCGTCACCGACAGTTGGAAGCCCGATGCGGACCACAACAAGGCCTTGATGCGATTTCGCTTGAATCGAATCGGGCCCTATTCCGGATTCATGGGATTGGAAACCCAATTTGGTCCCTCCAACATGAGTGGATCGATCCCGGTATCCATTCCCGACTTGGTGGCGGTCAGTTTCGACCTCAGCTACGGGACTTTTCCCAAAGATCTTGGGGGTGTTTCCCTGCATGTCAAAAAGGCGGGGCGCTATTTCCAAAATGGTGCCGAGCACCAATTGAGAATTCCCTACGACTCGGTGGGTCGTCATTGGTGCATCGATTTTTCCTCCCTGCACCAGCCGACCTGGAGTGCTTGGCAATTGGCCTTTTCGACCGATGATCTTCTCAGCTTGAGTTGGGAAGTCCATCTGCAAGGGGTGAACAGCTCGGAGTTGGGTGAATTCACGGTTCGCAATGTGACCTTGTACCGCAACAATGGCGTGGGAGTGAAGCCCAAGCTTCGAGCCCATCCTTTTTCCGCCCATCGCGTTCCCGGGGGGATTTTGGTGGATCGCCCCAATGGGACTGGCGCGGGAGTCGCCACTTTGGTCGATGCCGAGGGGCGTGTTCTGGGGCGTTCTAGCCTTGCTGCGGGCTCCACCTCGGCCTGGATGGCCGTCAAGAACAATGGCCTGCTCTGGATCCGCTTCCAAGACGGCCACCAAGCGCAGACGGTCCCGGTCGGGTTCTGAGTGGGGAGCTTAGGGCGAGGACGCCGTTTCGACCGTTCTGAGCCTTCGGAGAGGGGCGAAATAAGATCCCCCAGCAGGTTTTGGGAAGGCCTTGGCTCGACCGGGTTGAAACCATTTTGGCTTCGGGAAAAGAGGGGTTGGTCGTAAAGTTTTGAATCCCACTGAGGAAAAATCGGCATTCAAAATTGGCTTAACTCGTTGAGGATTCAGAAAATAGCGAGGGCAAATCATTGGCTTGAAAAAACTCTTGCGATGACATGATTTGTATGATTAAATAAAGATTCAAGGCACGGGATCTTGTCTGTATCCTTTGTGTGATGGGCCAAACCCCAAGGGTGGCTTTCACGCACAAGGCCTGAATGGCCGCTAGGATATCAGCAGGAATCTCTTAAAAGATGATGGGGCTGAAGATTTTGGAAAGGTGATCGAAATGCTGGTCGACGATACCGAATTGGAACTCGAGAGTGTCTCGGAAAAATTCCAGGGGATCCAGCAACACAGCTCCAATCCCACCCCCTGGAGGCAATGGCTGTTTGATCATCTTCGGTATCCCGATCCGCGGCGGATTTTGGAGCTGGGAGCAGGTTCGGGAAGCCTGTGGAGCGAAAATCTCGCGCGCTTGGGCATGCGCTGGGAAATCGTGGTTTCCGAGCTGACGGAAGCCAAAGTGGAGGTCTGTCGGAAACAAATCGGCCCACGCCGCGGATTTGATTTCCAAGTCATTGATGCCCATCAAATTCCGTATCCGGACGACTATTTCGACCTGGTGGTTGCGGATCGTTTGTTCCAAAGGATCACCGATCCAGAATTTGTATTGAGGGAAATTCGCCGAGTATTGCGTCCAGGCGGGAAGTTTTTGGTCTCGGCGATCGGAAAGCAAAATCTGATGGAAATGGAGGGGTTGGTGTTTGCCACCTATCCTTACTCCGACCTGGACTCGGTTTTCCCCGATACCCGCCGGACCTTCACTTTGGATACCGGGGTGGAATTCCTGCGCCCCTATTTTCATGACATTCGGCTGGAACTGTATTCGGATACCTTGATGGTCACCAACGGCCAGGCACTGGAAGATTCCATCTACGCCTTGAACCGCCTGGCAGGCAACCAAGTCATCATCCGCGAAGAAGATCGCCGCCGCCTCAGGGGATCCATCGACGACATTTTGGCCAAGCGAGGCTGCATGCGCATCCAAAAAGACATCGGGGTCTTCACCTGCGGGTGAATAATGGTATAATTATGATGTGGATTTTGAGTTTGACCCGAACAAGAGCCTAGCAAACCTTCAAAAGCACGGGATTGATTTTCAGGCAGCGCAAACTCTTTGGAA
>CAIKAA010000544.1 GCA_903825275.1 uncultured Fibrobacterota bacterium
CCGCTTTCGCCGAATTTCGCGTGAAGGCAGCAAAATGGGTTTCGAGAGGTTTTGGCAGGGCCCCTCGAAGGTCCCTGGTCGGGTCGCTTTCGATCACGCCGGAATGAACTGCAAACCGGAATACTTGTGAGCAATTTCCTAAGATGCGCTGCGCCGATTCTTTCGCCCCCCGTTCCGTTACCACACGCAACGGCGCAAGAACATCTGGCGGACGAAGTTCAGAAATCGGCCGGTTCCCGATATATGGAAGGATGTTCTTCTCCAGCCTTCGCCAGGTATTGATCGCGTTCAGTCTAGAAAGTTGGGGCCCTGCTTGCTGGAACCATTCCTTCGCAACCTTTTCAAAAGTTGTGGCGGTTTTAGTCGCCTCAAGTTGTTCCGCCTCGGCCTGACGGGCCAGCTCTTCTTTTCCAGCCTTTCGAACCTCGGCAGGATCCTCTCCCCGTGCGAGTATCTCCCGAAAACGCTTTGCCTCTTCCCTGGCAGCCTTCACTCCGACGGCTGGAAAGCCACCCTTGATCGCCAACTTCCGACGTTTTTCTCCAAACCGATAGCGGAAGTCCCACAGCTTGGATCCGTCCGGTGTGATCACCATGTACAGTCCTTGCCCGTCGGAAATGGTGTATTCCTTTTCCTTGGGCAAGGCGCTGGAGTAGACAGTAGGAGCCTTTGGTTTTGCGAGCTTCGGCATTTGGGTACCTTTCCTGACCCTTTGAGCCAGGTTTTGGGCACCTTTGGCTCGGAAGGAAGCCAAAAGGTACCTAAATTTTCCGGATCACCTCGACTTCCGCCGCGCCTTGCCGGACTATCACCCCCAACGAAAAAGGCCGGGACCCCGCTTGTTCATTGGGTTTCCCGGCCTTGATCGGATCTTCTCGGTCTATCTCAAAACGGAGGGGGAGGGAGTCGAACCCACAAGCCCTTTCGGGCGGCGGTTTTCAAGACCGCTGACTTAGCCATTAGCCTACCCCTCCAGGAGTCTCCAGTGCTAGCTCGCGCACCGAAGGATGGTAAAGATAATCTTATGCTTCGCCAGCCCACACGGCGCAAATCGCGCTGACCGAAAGAGCACCTGCGGACAAAAGCGCCGCAGCGCAGGAAGAAAGTGTTGCGCCAGTGGTAAGAACATCGTCAACCAACACGATCGGTACCCCTTTGCGAAATCCTTTACCCGCCCGGAAGGCACCTTCCAAATTTTTGCGACGTTGATTGGCGCCGAGGCGGGTTTGGGTCGAAGTATCGATCGCTCGATCGAGAAAGGACTCGCAAACCTCATTGGACAGAATCTGACCCCACTCCCGTGCCAACAACAAGCTTTGGTTGTAGCCACGCTCCCGTTTGCGATGGGGGTGCAACGGGACAGGCACCAACACGCTGGTATCCGAACAAATTTTGGCATCAACCAGCGGTTTCGCGATCTCCACAAGATCGAAGGCGGCACGGCGATGCCCCTTGTATTTGAGCCCATGAACCAAGGCGCGCGTGGCATCGGTCACCAGAGGACCACAAGCAACCATCTCCAGCCCCATTGGGACGACAGGGTGGCTTGGCGTCTTGGCTGCAGAGGCTTTGCACCCTAGGCAAAGGCACCTGTCCTTGGCGGCCATTCTTCCACACCCAACGCAAACCGGTGGGAACAGAAAACTCCCCAACCACCCCCCGACTCGGGAGGGGAGGTTCATTTTTCCTCGCCCAATCGGATGTGGAGCAAAAATCCCACTAGGATCATGCAGGTGATGACAAAGCTTCCCCCATAGGAAAGAAACGGCAAGGGCAGACCCGTGACAGGCATCAACCCCAACGTCATCGCCACATTCACGATGCTGTGAAAGGCAAAAATTGTCGTTGAGCCAACAATGACCAGATTTCGAAATCGATCTGATTCTTCAAAACACATTTGCAAGCATCGAACCAGGAACACAAGAAGTAAGCCTAAAACGACAAGGCATCCCAGGAAGCCGAATTGCTCGGAAAGAACCGCGAAAATGAAGTCGGTGTGTTCTTCCGGAAGGAATTGAAGGTTGCTTTGACTTCCTTGGCCAAAACCCTTGCCGAAAAGCCCCCCGGAACCGATCGCCACTTGCGACTGGAGGACTTGATAGCCCGCGCCCCCCGGATCTCGGGTTGGATCCAAAAAGGTCAAGATTCGGGATCGCTGGTGGGGCTTCAAAACCTGGTTCCAAGCGATTTGGGAAGCCAAGCCAGCCATCAGGATCGATAATCCGAAAATCACCGCGACCTTCCCGGAAAGGCGATGGACTCTCCATCTGGTAAAAAGGAGGAACCAGGCGAGGATGTTGTACACGGCCCACCAAGTGAATTCGAAAGAAAGCCCGACAGAAAGGATTGGGCTGGCGAGAATCAGAAGGTCCAACAAGCTGAATCCACTCCAAAACAACATCGCGATAAACACCATCAAGAGAGAAAGCGCTGTAGAGAGGTTGGGTTGCTTCAGGATCAGAAGGAAGGGGATGAAAAACATGATGAATGGAGTGATCAAGGGCTTTAAATTCGCCAATCCCACCTTTCGATCGGAGAACAAGCGGGCCAAGGCCAGCAAGACCCCGAGCTTTGCGAATTCGCTCGGTTGGAAATGAAATCCTCCCAAAGAGAACCACCTCTCAGCCCCCTTCGCCGAGGCGGACACCAAGGTCAGCGGAAGAATCAAAACCCCATAAAGGACATAAGATGCCTGGTACCAAAAGCGCCTCGGAGCCACCGTGACACCAACCATGGCGATCAGTCCAATGCCATACCACATCAGTTGCTTTTTCCAGTAATCGCCTTCATGAGGCGCCGTGGAAATGGAATACAACAAGGCGACACTGGTGGCCGCCAACAGGACCACCATTCCGAATAGCAATCCATCGAAGCGCGCTCGGAGATCGTCTTGACGAGCGTTCATGTTCGCCCCTTCATGGACGCCGAGGTGTCTTTGGGAAGTCGCCCTGTTTTCTGGAAATACGTTTTCATGATGCGGATCGCGATGGGCGCGGCGGTCGAACCGCCATGCCCTCCATTTTCCACAATCAAACCGATGGCAATTTCCGGTGCTTCCATGGGAGCCGCGCACACGAACAAGGCATGGGTTCTTCCGTGCGGGTTCTCGGCGGAACCCGTCTTGCCACCCACTCGAATGCCCGGTAAGCGAGCCGAGTGTCCGGTGCCATGTATTCCGTTGACCACGCTGTCCATGGCCGAATGAATGGTCTGGATGGTCGCATCACTCCAATCCAGTTTGTGAAGGACGTTGTTCTCACTCGCGCGGATCACACGATTCGTCTCGGGATCCAAAATGGCCTTCATGAGATGCGGCCTCATCACATTGTGGCCATTGGCCACCCCGCCGACCATGGTGGCAAGTTGGAGCGGTGTCACCAATTCGCCCTGCCCAATGGAAAGGTTCAGGATCAGACCTCGCGCCCACTTCCAACCCAAGCGCTTATTCCGACGCTCATGAGTGGCCGAATCAACCAACAAGCCAGTTTTCTCGTTTGGTAAGTCAATTCCGGTCCGACTCCCAAGCCCCAAGGAGGCGCCCACTTGATTGATGGGGATCATGTCTAAATAAAGCCCTAGCTGGTAGTAATAGACGTCGCAAGACTGGGTCAGTGCCCCAATCATATCTAGACTTCCATGGAAAGGCCCCTTGTCCTGCCAGCAGCGCTGGTATCTGGCGCCGAAATGGAACCCGCCTCGGCAAGCCGCCGGAAAATGGGCGTGTGAACCCCAACGCCCCGTCACAAGTCCTGCCAAAGACGTCACGATCTTGAAGGTTGAGCCAGGTTCATAGGTGCCCTGAATCGCCCGATTGTTGAGCGGTCGCCGGGAATCCAACGCAAGCTTGGCCCATTCTCTAGCGCGTCGTCGTCCTGGCAGGGCGAAAATATTAGGATCGATTCGAGGGGAGCTGCACATGGCCAAAACCTCGCCCGTACGGGGATCAAGCACAACCACTGCTCCGCTCAGGCTATCGGAAAACGCCTCCTCGGCCACTTTCTGGAGATCCAAATCGATGGTGGTCCGGACGTGTTTTCCGGGGACAGGTTCTGTCCTTGGCATGTCATCGGGAGTCCCGACAATCCGGCCTTTGGCATCGACTTCGATCCAACGGATCCCATCTTTGCCACGCAAATCTTTCTCGTACTCCTGTTCTAGCCCCATTTGTCCAATCAGATCCCCTAGCCGATAGCCCTCGTCCTGAAGCTCGTCGAGCCGCTCCTCGGGGACTTCTCCGGTATATCCGAGCATGTGTCCAGCCAGCGAGCCGTAGGGATATTCCCGACGCATGGCAACTTCCTGGATGATTCCAGGCAACCGGTATTGGTTTTCCGCGAACAAGGCCATTTCCATGGGCGAGGCATCTTCCAACAGAACCGGACGTTGGGACGGAGTCAATCGCGCCTGACGGAAAAGTCGCTTCAGAAATGTCGTGTCGAATAACTGCGTGCTGTCCTGATCAAAAAATTGCGACAGTAAGTTGACCAACTCCTTCTCGTGCCCACGAACGCTGGACGGATCGATCACCAGATTCCGAGAGGGACGATTTTGAACCAGCGGACGTCCTTCCCGATCCAAAAGCAAGCCACGAGGAGCCTGGACCGGATCCTCACGCAATCGATTCGCTTCCGATTCACGCAACAACATCTCGCCTTGCACAATTTGAAGCCAAGCCAAACGGCCCGCAAGAACGAGGAATGCGACACTCAACACAGCGATCATGATCCAAGTTCGCTCGTTGCGTTCGATTTGGTCGCTTTGCTCGCTCGCTCCGATCACCAGTTCCTGGCCTGGATACGAGGCGGACGGAAGGCGAAGAGAATGGCGCCGAGAATCATGGTGTAGAGCGCCCCTGGAAGCGAAACCCGGATTAAAAATGAGCCCAAGGTATCCAATCCGTGGTGCGAAACGCAATGCCAAATTCCGTCATGAACCAGTGTCGCGATCCCCAACACCGAAACTCTTAACGGATAACTCACATGCATTCTGCGTTCGTGGAGCTGTCCCACCAAAAAACCCGAAATGGCCATCGCCAACGCAAAAGATCCGGCTCCACCCGGCGAGTAGGTGTCTAGGATCAAACCACAAACGAAGCCCATCCAAATGGCAGGCAAAGCTCCCGCTCGAAACGCAAACAAGACAAAAACGGCCATCAACAAGGATGGCTGGATCCCCAAAATGGAAATGGACGGAGCCAATGTGACCTGTGCAGCCAAGGCCAATGGCACATAGGCGGCGCGCAACAAGGTGTATCGTGTTTCTGCATTGAGATTCATGGACTACCAGCTGGCAAGTACTTCGCTGATCCAATCAAATCGTCGGCCATCACCCGAAGGGAAGGAGGTCGTAGAAGCACAAAAACATCCCGGACCTCCCATGGATCCTGGAACGGTTCGACTCTGGCATGACGCAAGATGTTGGTGGCTTCCTTGCGGATTTCGGCGACCCGGCCAACCGGCAATCCTCGCGGAAAGATCCCCCCCGCACCCCAGGTCACCAAACTATCCCCCAAGCGGATGTCGGAAGTCACGCTAAACTCGATGAAAACGCCAGAACCATCGGGCGAATGAAGAATTCCGGGGTTGCGACTTCGGGCGGAAACGACAGCGACCCGACAATCTGGATCTGCCAAACTCTGCATTTGGGCGAATCCATGGGACGACGCCATCACTCGACCGACAATTCCCTTGGAGGAAATCACCGCCATCCCCTCGTCGATCCCTTTGTTTTTCCCCTCGTCCAACAGCCATACCCCTCCAAGACGCACAGGATCGCGTGAGATCACCCGAGTACCAGCCAATGGGAATTCTAGTCTTGAACGCATCGACTCGAATTCCTGGAGCGTTGTCCGGATCTCGGCAATTTCTGACAACGCAGCGTTCTCGGCGATCAGCCGGGCATTCTCGGCTTTTGTCTCACCGATTTCTTTTTGAAGATCCCATCGGATTTTGAATCGCTCTACAACCAGTTGAATCGGCAAAAAAACCGTGGTGGCAAAACTTGTCCGCCAAGTTTTCTGAATCGGATCGGGGCGACTGGACAACCACAGACAAAAAGCTCCTACAACCAAGATCGAAAGGATCTCTCGGCCCTTGAGCGCCTGTGAGGCGAGCCACCGGAGAATCAACATCGATTGTCCTCAGCGCGTGCTGTTGATCAGCACCTTGCGGTAATGGTCCAAGTTTTCCACGATCTTGGCGGTACCCATGCAAACGCACTGCAACGGATTGTCAATCACGTTCACAGGCAAATTTGTCTCTTGACGAATGCGTTCGTCGAGATTTCTCAGCTGGGCGCCTCCCCCCGTCATCACAATTCCCTTGTCGAGAATATCTGCGGATAGTTCAGGTGGCGTCTGTTCCAAAGCAGATTTCACGGCTTGAACAATGGCAGAAACACACTCTTCCAAGGCTTCGCGAATTTCCGTTGACGTGATGCGCATGGTGCGAGGAATTCCCGCCGCGACGTCGCGTCCTTTCACTTCCATGGACAATTCTTGGGCAAGAGGAAACGCCGAGCCGATTTGGATTTTGATTTGCTCCGCGGTGGAAAGGCCCACCAAGAGGTTGTAGTTCTTCTTGAGATAATTGACGATGGCTTCGTCCATCTCGTCGCCGCCAATTCGAACGGATGTATCGCAAACAATCCCGTAAAGCGCGATCACGGCGATCTCGGACGTTCCACCACCAATGTCGATCACCATGTTGCCGGAAGGCTCTTCCACGGGAATGCCCATGCCGATGGCTGCAGCCATGGGTTCGAACACCAAATACACTTCTCGGGCACCGGCAAGCTGCGCGGACTCAATCACTGCACGACGTTCCACCTCAGTAATTCCGCTGGGGACGCCGATGACCACTCGGGGACGACCAAACAGTCCCCTCCAAAGTGGGCTGTGGCTGTGGAGCTTGTCGATGAAATGCTTGATCATCTCGCGCACCAGGTCAAAATCCGCAATCACACCGTCCTTCATGGGACGAATGGCGAGAATTTCACCTGGAGTTCGACCAAGCATCCGCTTGGCTTCTGTTCCAAAGGCCTGGACTCGGCCGGTGCGCCGTTCCACAGCAACAACAGAAGGTTCATCGATCACGATTCCCCTTCCTTGGACGTGAACCAATGTGTTCGCCGTCCCGAGATCGATCCCGACGTCATTCGAGAAGAGGGAAAAGACTCCCATGAAGGCTCCGTAGGGTGGAAGGTATTGTCCCCGAGAGGGTGAAATATAACGACAAAAGGCGCCTATTGGCGCCTATCCATCACAAGAATTGTTCAGACAGGTTAGAAGCTGTAGCTTGCAGAAATGCGACTCAGTACATGGTCCACTGGTCCGCCAAAAAGAGCGCCACCGTTGAAGATGTCTTTGGCCATCACCGCGTCCACCTTCAGCTTGTCCTCGATATTGAGTCCAAAACCAAAGGAAACCAAGTCATTGTCGTCATCCCCACGATCGGGATTCGTGATGACTTCGTTGTAGGCTTTGCTGCCCTTTTTCCAATCGCGATTGGCAATCACTTTCTGGCCGCCGACACGGATCACGAACCAATCGGTCCAGATGTTCCGCTCGATGCCAAAGGAAACGCGCAATCCATTGTCGGTGATCGAGGTGGTGACCACCGTATCGGAGATTGTGCCATCATAAACGGATGCCGTCTGATTTCTTTCCGACGAGTTGTTGAAGTAGTCAACACCCAACCAGAAAAACCCGCGATCCAACGAAACATTGGCACCCGACCCAATGCGGAACTCCGTCCCCGTGAGCCAAGGTGTAGTCACCGATC
>CAIKAA010000545.1 GCA_903825275.1 uncultured Fibrobacterota bacterium
AAGTGGGTCCATTACCATTCCGGCAACGGTTTGATCGCCAACGACGCGAGTTTGGTTTCTGCCCAAGGCGAAGACGTTTGGTTCGCGACCTCCAAAGGGATCGTTCTGGCTCGCAAGGCCAAAGCCCGTTTGGGCCTATTTTATGAAAATCTTCTTCCTGCCCTCCAGCTCAAGGACTTGTACCACACCTTCGCTGCGGGAACCTTTCCGGTCGAAGAATGGGGGACTTTTGGCGGCTTTTTGAACTTCTTGTCCCTGGGGCAGACCACCTACCAAGCCGATGAAACGTCTGCGGTACAGACGTTTGCCTCGTACGAAATGGTTGGCGCCATTTCTTACGGCACACGGCTCAACCGAGACTGGGGTTTGGGGCTCAACTTGAAGTTTATTTATTCCTCGCTGGCCTCCGGGATCATGATCAGTGGCCAAAAGGAATCGGGTGTGGCGGCAAGCTACGCCTTCGACGCTTCGGTGTTGCGCAAGAATTTATTTGTTCCGGGCCTGACCTGGGGAGCCGAGGTCCAAAACCTTGGGCCATCGATCTTTTACATCAGCAAGGACGAAGCCGATCCGATCCCCCTGACTTGGAAAACCGGTATGTCGTACATGGTGTTCAAGGTGCCAGGTCATTCCATGATCGTGGCTGCCGACATCTCGCGCGAAACCGTTTCGCGAAGTCCCTCCGGTACGGCACGCAACTTCCTGACCGGCGTCTATTACGGTGTGGCCGAACCTTGGGGAGAGGGCAAGGCTCCCGAAAACTCAACCCTGATGGACGTGGCCAGCCAGAACTTTCAACAGTCGGTCTACAATTTTGGAATGGAGTACACCTATTCCCAAATGCTCGCCCTGCGCGGTGGCTTTTTGTTCGATCCGGGCGGCACCCGCCAGGAAGCCGACTTGGGCGTCGGGGTCAGCATTTCCGACTTGATGCAGCTGGATTACGCCTACATCAGGGATATCCAGCTGATTGGCAGCCAACCCAAGGGTGTCCGCGAAGGCCAATCGCGGTTGTCCTTGAACTTCATGTTCTAAGCCCCCCCCTTTCCCACCAACCACGGAGCCTTTCCCCATGCGTGCACGAATCCTGGCGAGTGTCGTTCTTCTTGGAGCCGTCGGACTCTTCGGCTCCTGCAGCCTTTTCGATTCGGCCACCGAAGCGCTGAACTTGTTGCATGTCAATTTCTCGTCGGATGATCCGGCCTATTCCGGGCCGACCGTCGGCGGACCGAGTTGGGTAACCGCCGCCGCCCAACTGGCCTTGCCGAGTGGGTGGCCGGGTAGTTTGACCAAAGAACAGGTTCTTGGGGAATACTATTTGGAGCTGACCTTTCGGGTGAGGGCCGACAATAGCCAGAATTCCCAAAGGGCAGCCTTCCCCAAAGCCATCACTCCTGCTTTGAACATCTACATCAATTCCAAGTCCAACACTCCCGTCAAATGGACGATGGACACGTTTTCGATCGAGGGAGGCCAAGTGAAACCCATGTTCTTTCCGGTTCACATCCCTCTCGATTTGATCGACAGGACCGTACTTCGTCAGATTCTGAATGGCGACAAGATTCCGTATTTTCTGACAGCGAGCTTGGACTTCAATCTCATGGAAGGTCTGACCATCAAGGGGACCGGCGTCGCCGAGGTTGATTTGGCTTCCGGCGCCATTCCAACTCGCCCATCCGGGGATATCGATTTGGCCGGGATGGCTTCCAAACTGTTTTAGCCCGTCCTGCTAGGCTTGCCGGTAGAGGCTGGCCCCCCCGCGGCTCGGACTGAAGTCCTCGCATGATCCTTGGGAAATAGCGGCGCCGCATGGCTTGGTGGCCCTGATTGCTGCTCGGGTTAAAACCCTGGCACCCTGCGGGTGCCCCGCCTGCTTTGTGAACACGTAGCGGTCGCA
>CAIKAA010000546.1 GCA_903825275.1 uncultured Fibrobacterota bacterium
ACCAAAGGTGCCCTGCCGGTTTTGCCGTTAGCTGTCGGCACCGCCCCTCAACGTCGCCCGGGACAAGCTTTCGGGGATCAGACCCGAGGAGATTGAAATCGCAGCTCGTGTGTTTGAGGATCCTGCGAGGGTTTCAACCCGAGCTGCGTTCCGGGCATGGACTCGGGTTGAAACCCTCGCAGGGCTCTTAGGCACCAAAGGTGACCTGCCAGTTTTGCAGTGCCGTAGCTGTCGGCACCGCTCCTCGGCATCGCCCGGGACAAGCTTTCGGCGATCAGACCCGAGGAGATAGAACTCGCAAAATTGGCGATCGAGAACACGGGAAAAGACCCTGAAGGACCCACCGCGATTCTCCGGGAGAAAATAGCGCGAGACCTGTGACAGTTTGCCACAGGTCTCGAGAAGCGAACCGAGCGCTTTTTACAGCACGTCCTCGCCGGTTTCACCGGTGCGGATTCTGGTCGCAGATTCAACAGGCACGACGAAGATTTTGCCGTCTCCGATCTTCCCCGTTCGCGCCGACGAAGTGATGGCCGCGATGACCTTGGCCACAATGCTGTCGGCGACAACCATTTCGACCTTCACCTTGGGGATGAAGTCGGTGTGGTACTCACTACCGCGATAAAGTTCGGTATGGCCTTTTTGGCGACCAAACCCTTTGACTTCCATCACGGTGATCCCTTGGGCGCCGGCTTCGCCGACAGCCAGTTTCACGTCATCCAGCTTAAAGGGCTTGATGTAGGCGATGATCATCTTCATGGGTTCTTCTCCTTTGGGAGTGTGGGCGATGTATTATTGCAGATTCGTCAAGGCGGCATCGGAATGGTGGTCGTTTGACGGTTCCTGAGGCGCGAGGTGGATGGCCGCCACTTCGCGCCTTTTCTGCATCTATTGATTATCAAAAATCGGGCCATTTTCTCTGAACTTCACAGCTGGCATTTGTTCACTCGAACAATGACACTCAACGACAATTGCCAAGCAAACAGTGACATTTTGCGACATTGTCACTTTCGAAATCCTCTCGGCTCCATTTCCAATTGTTGGATCCGGTACCGCAGTTGACGCAAGGTAACCCCCAAGGCCCGAGCCGCAAGGGTCTGGTGACCGTTGGTGGCCGCCAGGGCCTGTTCCAAATCCTCGCGAGTCAAGATGGCCCGCTGGTACGGCTTGCGCGGAGAGTCATGCGGGACTTGGAAGGCATTCGACCGGGGGTCGTTTTGAACTGGATGAGCACCAAAGCTCGGGGCGGCAGGAGGGGCCGAAAAGGCCGTGGTCAAGGAAGAAAAGCCTCCCCCCATGGCCGGAAATAGGCGATCCAGGACCGGAATTCCCGCGGCCGACAAGGTTTCCCCATCCGTGGCGAGAACCACCGTGCGCTCCAAAGTGTTCTCCAGTTCTCGCACGTTCCCTGGCCAGGTGTACTGCTGCATGAAATCGAGCGCTTCCCGGCTGACGGCGACTTTTTTGGAGTGCTTGGACATGAAGACCCGCAAGAAGGACAAGACCAGCGGAATGATGTCCGAGCGCCGGTTTCGCAGCGGGGGCACGTGGATGGGCACGACCATCAAGCGGTAGTACAGATCCTCACGGAATCGCTTTTCGCGGACCATCGCCTCCAGGTCGCAATTGGTCGCGCAAATGATCCGTGCGTCGCTTTGCAAGGTTTCGCTCGACCCCAGGCGTTCAAAGGTTCCATCCTGAAAAACGCGCAAGATTTTCGATTGCGTTTCCAGCGGGAGTTCCCCGATTTCATCGAGGAAAATGGTTCCTCCACGGGCCATTTCAAACCGCCCGATTCGCAGGACATGAGCCCCTGTGAAGGCCCCCTTTTCGTGCCCGAACAATTCGGATTCGATCAAACTCGATGGCAAGGCCGCACAGTTCACTTCAACAAAGGGCCCCTTGCGCCTGGGGCTGTTGAAATGGAGGGTGCGTGCCAACAGCGTCTTGCCGGTCCCGGACTCCCCGCGCAACAAAACAGCGGCTTCGGTGCCCGCAACCTGTTTGACCATGGCCATGGTTTTTTGCATGGCCCCCGATTGAACCACCAGATTTTCGGGTTGGAACTTTTCGGCCAAAACCTCTTGGAGCTCGCGATTCTGCAGCTCCAAGACTTCCTTTTCCTTTTGGATCAGTTCGGCGATCTGCACCGTTTGGGCGAGGAGGGATGCGATGATTTTCATCACCTTCAAATCCTCGTCGACCATGGTGGCGCTTTCCGGGTAACGGTTGGCCACCAAAACCCCTGCACAACGGCGATCCAGGGTGATCGGGACGGCGATCAGGATGGTCGGAACGCCGGGCGGGCAGAGCTGACGAATCTCGTTGGCTTCATGCGTTTCCAAGATGTCTGGATCGGTCACCACGATCGGCATTCCCGTGGTGTACACCTTCCCCAAAAAGCCCTCTTGAACCGGGAAAATTCGCTGCTGTTCTTCAGCTGAAAGACCAAAGCTCGCCTTGACTCCCAACTCGGAACGATTGAGCGTGGGCATGAGCAAAAGCCCTCGCTCCAAGTCCAAGTTGTCGGAGAGTGCCCGCAAACAACGTCGCGCCACCAGCCCGAGATCCAGACTGGATCCCAAGACACGGCTGACCTCGTAAAGGGCATTGAGGGTTCTGGACTGGTGTTCGAAAAAGTCGCGAGTCATAGCTTCCATGTTACCTGCAAGAATTGTTCCATTCGGTTTGAAACTAGGATGAAAAAAAGAATATGCTCTCCCTACCCAAGAGAGGATGTTTCACGACGGATACAAACCCCTATATTTCGTGACTATGCGAAATTGGACTTGGAAATCCGTGGATGCGATCGATCCTTCCACCTCAGACGTGTTTGTTGTCCTTGGTTTGGAAGGCTTGCCATCGGGTGAACTCCCGGGCGGATCCAGTGCCATCTTTCGACACAAGATCAAAGCCTCTCTCGAGCTCCAGGCTTTGGGGGAGATCAAAGGGTTCGAGTGGGTCGAGGCCGAAGGATTTCGGGCCCTCGTTCAGGCTGTGGGAGAAAAACCCGGGCTGGACTTTTCCGAACGTTTGCGGTTGGCGGCCGCCGAGGCGATCAAAGCGACCGAACAGCGCAAGTGCGACCGGATCGTTCTTTTGGCCGACCAGATCCCCGAGGCCAAGGTGGCTCTCTTGCTGGAAGGGTGGTGGCTTTCCTCCTACAGATTCAATAGCTGGAAATCAAAGCCTTCGCCCAAAAGTCCCGATTTCGTGGTGGCCGTCAACCACGAAAAGGCCGAGGAGATCGGCGAAATTCTGAACCATCTCGTGTCTGTTTTGGAATGCACGGATTGGGTTCGCAATGCCGTCAACGAGCCCGGGTCGATCCTGATCCCACAAGTTCTTGCGGATCGGATGGAAACCTTCACCCAAGCCAACGAGCTGTCTTGGAAGGCCCATGGCCGGCACGCACTGGAGCGGGATGGCTACCATGGATTGGTCACCGTCGGCAAGGGCTCGGACCACGAACCCATCCTGGGTGTAGCCCGTTACAAACCGGAAAATGCCAAACCGGGGGTTCATTTGGTCCTGGTCGGCAAGGGCGTGACCTTCGACACCGGTGGCATTTCGATCAAGCCCGCCGACCGGATGTGGGAAATGAAAAACGACATGGCGGGGGCCGCGACCGCCATCGGGGCCCTGGTGGCGATCGCCAAGGCGAAGCTGCCTGTGGAAGTGTCTGCGGTCGTCTGCCTTGCCGAAAACCGACCGGGCAACCGTTCGGTCCTCCCCGGAGACGTGTTCCGCGCCAAAAATGGCACCACGGTCATGGTCGACAATACGGATGCCGAGGGCCGGTTGATTTTGACCGATGGCCTCTGGGAAGCCGGGGATCTAGGTGCGACCCACATTGTTGACCTAGCCACTCTGACGGGCGCCGTGATTCGCGCCTTGGGTCCGTCCATCGCGGGGGTTCTGGGCGATGACGAATCCCTCGTGGAGATGATCCGCTTGTCGGGGGCGATCGCTGGCGAAAAATTCTGGCCGCTTCCATTGGATGCTGAATACCGAAGCAAGCTCGACGACTCGGTGGCGGATTTGAAAAATTCGGGAGGACCGGAAGCCGGAGTCATCACCGCCGCACTATTCCTGAAGGAATTTGTTCCCGCCAACACCGCCTGGGCCCATTTGGACATCGCAGGAACGGCCTTCGCCACCAAATCCTGGAAGTACTACGGCGAAGGCGCCACCGCATTCGGATTGCGCACCCTTCTGGAACTCGCCAAACGGCTTGCGGCGTAACTTCGATGAAAGGCTCCAAAGAACCAGATTTTGTCTGTCCCCATTGTGGCGCCGATGTGCCGGGTGGCTCCAAAAGCTGCCCGGAATGCGGCTCGGACGACCAAACCGGCTGGAGCGAAGACACCTACCTCGATGGAGTCTCCTTGCCCGATCCGGACGAGGAGTTCGACGACGAGGCCAGCAAGCCCAAGGGCATTCTGGGGCCAGCCAGACTTCTCTGGATCGCGATCGCCGTCATCTTGGTCGCGCTCTGGCTGTTCCAAATGCTCAAGCGGTAAAATTGGGTTTTCAGCCCACCTCCATCCGCCGCGAGGTTGGTGGTCAAATTTTGGCAAAGAAAAAAACGCCGGACAGAAAATTCTATCCGGCAATTCCTGGTGGATGAACCTCTCCCCACCTGCTGGTTGGTCTACGGATGTTCCAGCTCCGTCGAGCATCTGATGGATTTGTTGGTTTTTCGAAACCCCTCAAATCAAACGTTTGTCGATCAGCTTCTGGGCTGTTTGATCGATCACGTCAGGTTGGTCGTAAAATCCCTCTTCCAGCTTGCGACGAACTTCTTGAACACGCTCTTCGCGGACAGGCTCCCGGGCCGAAGCCACGGCAGCGATACCCGCTGAGGTAGAATCCCTTTTCTCGGAATCCTTCGATAGTTCGAGACGGTCTTTGCGAACCGAAGAAGAACTCGGCTGCGCCTTGCCCCCCTTCTGCCCTTCAGGCAGGGGCATGGGCAACCCGGCGAAATTTATACCGGATATATTCATGACTCCCTCCTCAAACCTTATCGGCAACCAATCACGGAACTTTAAGCCTTTTTCAGCGGCCCGATCTCTTCTTCCGACTGGTAGATGAGGAAGAGCCGATCGATCGCCACCATTTCAAAGAGATCATGGATGTCCTCGGATAGCTTCATCAAACGCAAATCCCCTCCCCGACCGCGAATTTCCTGGAGACAGTGGATCAGCATCCCCACACCGGAAGAATCGATGAAACCGACATCTTGAAGATTCAGGATCAAGTCGAGTTCCCCCTGATCTTGGCATTGCCTGAGGAACATGCGCAAATCGCCCGCGTCTCCGCCTTTGATTTGACCGGCTACGTCCAGCACGAGGCTTGCACCGAGGCGTCTGGTTTTAATCTCCATGATGCTCTATCCTATCGGTTCTCTCTCTGGGGGAAGGCGACTTCGACCACGGTCCCGCGCCCTTCCAGGGATTGGATCCTGAATGTACCACTCAATAATGTCGTTAGGTGACGTGAAATCGCAACACCTAATCCAACTCCACCCTGTCTGGTGGTAAAAAAAGCCTCTCCGACTTTTTCTAGCAATTCTGGCGCCATCCCCACCCCGTTGTCACGAACGCGGAATCGAACTTGTTCTGAATCGGAAGCCACATCGATAAGAATTCGACCGGTGTGGCCCTCAAGGATGGCTTGGGTTCCGTTGATGGCAAGGTTCGAGAGAATTTGGACCAGCATGTCTCGATCCAGCCAAACCTTCAGGCCTTGTTGGGACCGCAAAGCGACGTCGATGATTTGGCGCCCCTCACGCACCAGCCGTGTCTCGACCATGCCCTTGACTTCTTCCAGAACCTCACCCACATCCAGCTCTCTCGGGGAGGGTAACCTCGGTCGAGAGTAGTCCAGGAATTCTGTCAGAATTCGGTCCAACCGATTGGATTCTCGGCGAATCAACCCCAAAAGTTGACGATCATCCTCTGAGGGAGCGGTCATTTCTCCCAAAAGTTGGGCCGAACCCGTGATCGACGCCAAGGGATTGCGAATTTCATGGGCGATGCGCGCCGCCATATGCCCTAGGGTCGCCATGCGTTCCGTGGAGCGGACTTCCTCTTCCATCTTGCGCAATCCAGAAATGTCATGCAGTGCCACCACCACATTGCGCAACTTGCCATCGATCCATTGACCAGCCACTTGGACTTGGATCCATCCGGTCGGGCTGATGCGAAATTCTTTCTCGACCTTGCCGGAAACTCCTGAGGAAACATCCTTGGAGATCTCGACAAGCTCCGCTCCCCAGGTTTCCGTCGACAAAATTTGGTGGAGACGAGCCCCGGGGTGCAAGGGATGCCGCAGAATCGTGCTGGCGGCTTGATTGAAATACAGAAGCTTGTCGGAGGGATCAAGAACCAAAACCCCATAGGAAAGCCGGTTCAAGACCCCATCGAGGTCCAAACGAGCCAAATGCAAATCGCGGGCTTGGTCGTCCGACAACACGCGCTGCCGACGCAAGGTTTCGCTCAAATAGGCGGTCAAGAACGCGACCAACGCCCCCAGCCCCACCACCATGACCATCCGGAATAGGACCGTTCCCTTCGACAGATTCGCAAGGGTCTCTACGGAAGGGCCAATCCCGAAGTGCTCCAGTCCAACCGCCCCGAAAACAAGCAGACCGCCAACGGATACCCAGATGGCTCCACGGTAACGCAAAATGAATCCAGACAAGGTCGCGGTAAGGATGAACAACAGGATGAAATCACTCAACAGCCCGCCGTCGGAGGCGACAATTTTCGACTCCACGCAGACGTCCAGTAGGAACAGCGCCGCCAGCCACCAATCAAACCATGCCCCCTTGTGATGGGTCGAGCGATGGCTGCGCAAAAGCAGAATCAGATAGGTGATGTCGGCCAGGACTTCCAACGTCACCCAGATCCACAGCCCATGCGTGGAAGGCACGACCAGAGCACTGAAAAACAGGGCGAGCGGGGTGAGCACGCGTGTCACCCCCACCCACCTCATATAGATGGGGGATCTCGCCCCCAGGTTCACTTGATGCTGCCAGCCATTTCGAACATGGGCAGGTACATCGCGATGAGCACGGCACCGATGACGCCACCGAGCACCACGATGACCAACGGTTCCAACATCGAGGTCAGGGCGTCCACAGCGGCTTCCACCTCGGTGTCGTAAAAGTCGGAAACGCGAATCAACATGTCGGACAAGCCGCCGGTCCTCTCGCCCACGGCGATCATTTGGATCACCATCGGCGGAAACACCCCGGTCGCCTTCAGAGGATCGGCAATGGATTGGCCGCCGGAAATCGCCTCTACGGTTTTGTAGATGCCCGCTTCCAGCACCACGTTCCCGGAAGTTTTGGCGGTCACCGTCAAAGCATCGAGGATCGGGACGCCGGAGGAAAGGAGAGTGCCCAGGGTTCGACAAAATCTGGCAACGGCGCTTTTTCGCTGCAGATCGCCGAACAACGGCAATTTGAGCATCAAACCATCCCAGAAAAATTTGAATTTGGGACTCTTGTCGATGGCTTGGAACAGCCCGACCACCGAGCCGATCACACCGAACAATAGGTACAAGAAGTTGTGCTTCAGGAAATCCGAAATGTCCATCACCATTCTGGTGGGGGCCGGAAGGGTTCCGCCCATGTCTTTGAACATGTTCGCGAACACCGGCACGACCAGGGTCATCAGCGCCACCACCGCACCCGAAGCGACCACCGCCACCATCACGGGATAGGTCAACGCCCCTTTGACCTTGCGGCGCAGGGCCTCGGCGGCTTCCTGGTAGGCAGCCAATCGCAAGAGGATGGTGTCCAAAATACCACCGGCTTCCCCCGCTCGCACCATTTGGCAATACAATTCCGTAAACACGGGCTTGTGTTTTTCCATCGATTCGGCCAAGGTTCCGCCGCCTTGGATGTCGTTGGAGATTTTTCGGATGCGGACGGAAAGATTCTTGTTTTCGGTTTGCTCCGCCAGAATGTCCAAGCACTGGATCAAAGGCAGGCCCGCCTGGTTCATCGCCGAAAATTGACGTGTGAATCGCGAGATGTCCTTGAGACCAATTCCGGTTCCGAATTGGAAGCCCTTGCTCGAGGACGAGCGGACCACGACGTCCTTGAGTCGTTTTTTCTTCACCAGGGTGAGCGCCGCTTCCCTACTTTCGGCTTCGACTTCCCCCTCGACGTTCTTGCCGTTGACGGACTTTCCCTTGTAACTGAATCTTGCCATGATGGGGGGCTCCTGATCAGAGGCGGAAATTGCCCGAAATGAATTTCTCGAGCTGTTCGGAATCGGTGGTGTAGGTCAAGGCGTCTTCTTTGGTGATCTTGCGACCGATGACAAGTTTTGCCAAGTCCATGTTCAAGGTCTGCATGCCGTATTTCTGGCTGACTTCCATGATGCCCTGGATCTGGTGGACCTTGTCGTCGCGGATCAGCGAACGGATGGCGGGAGTGATGTTCAACACCTCGCAGGCCACGACGCGTCCGCCTCCGATTTTGGGGATCAGCTGCTGGCAGATCACACCTTCCAAAACGAAGGCGAGCTGGGCGCGGACGGCATCGCGCTCGCCCTGCTGGAACATGTCGATCACGCGATTGATCGTTTGGGGAGCCGAATTGGTGTGCAGGGTCGCGAAGGTCAAGTGACCCGTCTCGGCGATTTGCAATCCAATCTCCACCGTTTCGCGATCACGCATTTCTCCCAAAAGCACCACATCGGGATCTTGGCGAAGCGCGACTTTCAGCGCCTGGGTAAAGTTCGCGGTATCGCTGTAGACCTCGCGTTGGTTCACAATACAACGCTTGTGCTTGTGCACGAATTCGATCGGATCTTCGATGGTGAGGATGTGCTCGTTTCGCTCCATGTTGATCTTGTCGACCATCGAGGCCAAGGTGGTCGACTTGCCCGAACCCGTCGGACCCGTCACCAAAACCAAACCGCGGGCGCGGTTGCAGAATTCAGCCGTGATCCGGGGAACTCCTAGTTCTTCAAACGAGCGGATTTCGGTGGGGATGTGGCGCATCACCATCGAAATGTTGCCCCGCTGCATGAACACGTTGGCGCGAAACCTCGCCTCGAAAGGTTTGCCATCCGACAACTGGTGGCGGATGCCAAACGAGAAATCGACTTGGCGCCCCTTCCCCTTGTCGAGGTCGAAATCCTCGAACTTCTTCTTCTGCTCTTCCTTCATCACGCTGTAGGCGATTTGCTGGGCTTCCTCGGGCGAGAGCGGATGGTTGTCGAAGGGGCGCAAGCCTCCATCCACGCGCAACATGGGCGGTGAATTCACGGTGATGTGAAGGTCCGAAGCCCTCAATTCGATCATCTTGGTAATGAGTTCGAGTACGTTGACCATGGGTCTCTTCTCTGGTGTCCGATCAGCTATCGGTGGATCGAATGACTTCTTGGGCGGTCGTCTGCCCCAGCTCCAAAAGCCGAAGGGCTGCCGAACGCAGGGTCAAGACACCGTCGGAGATCGCCGCTTGCCGGATGTCTTCGACGCTGGAACGATCAATGATAAGCTGTTTGATCGCACTTGAGATGGGCATGATCTCGTAAACACCTTGGCGCCCTTTGTATCCCGACCCGCTGCAGCTGTCGCAACCCTTGCCTTTTTGCAGTTCCAGCTTCCCAAACGCCTCGTCGTCGATGCGCAATAGCCGTTGCAAGGCAGGGTTTTTGTCGGGATCTGGCGCCTTGCAATCCGGACAAATCTTGCGCATCAGGCGCTGGGCGATGATGAGCCGACAGGAGCTGGCCACCAAAAACGGCTCGATCCCCATGTCGATCAGACGGTTGATCGTGCTGGGAGCGTCGTTGGTGTGGAGGGTGGACAAGACCAGGTGGCCGGTCAAGGCGGCCTTCACGCCAATTTCCGCCGTCTCCAGATCCCGCATTTCACCCACCATGATCACATCGGGGTCTTGGCGCAAGAACGCCCTCAGCGCCGCGGCGAAGGTCAGTCCGATCTCGGAATGGACCTGGACCTGGTTGATGCCGTGGAGATTGTATTCGACCGGGTCTTCGGCGGTCATGA
>CAIKAA010000547.1 GCA_903825275.1 uncultured Fibrobacterota bacterium
AACCCCTTGCCAGACAAGGTGTTGAGCATCTACATTCGTCGCCCTCAGAAACCACAGGAGCCTGAAAAAGGTGCCAACCATCTCTCAGCTCGTCCGCAAGGGACGGCAAAAAGTCGAAAACCGCACTTCGTCGCCAGCTCTCAAGGCTTGCCCCCAGAAGCGCGGAGTATGCACTCGTGTGTACACCACCACTCCCAAGAAGCCCAACTCGGCGCTTCGCAAGATTGCCCGTGTTCGTCTGTCCAACCGGATGGAAGTCACGTGCTACATCCCGGGTGAAGGTCACAATCTGCAAGAGCACTCCATCGTTCTGATCCGCGGCGGTCGCGTGAAGGACGTTCCTGGTGTGCGTTATCACATCATTCGTGGCACTCTGGATACGGCCGGTGTTGACGGTCGTCGCAAGGGACGCTCCAAGTATGGCGTCAAGCGTCCCAAGCCGGGACAAGTCGCCGTCAAGGGCAAGGGCGGCAAGTCCGCCCCAGTGAAGGGGAAGAAGTAAATGGCACGTCGCAAAGCTGCCGAGAAGCGGGAACGCAACCCGGATCCGAAGTTCCAGTCGACTCTGGTCACCCAGATCGTCAACGGCATCATGAAGGATGGCAAGAAGTCCATCGCCGAGCACGTGGTCTACGGAGCCATCGAAGAGCTTCAGGCCCGCGCCAATGGCGAAGAAGATGGACTCTCCATCTTGAAGCGCGCCATCAGCAACGTCAAGCCTTCCGTCGAGGTCAAATCTCGCCGCGTCGGTGGCGCCACCTACCAGGTGCCCGTGGAAGTCAATCCCAATCGTCGTCAGGCTTTGGCCATCCGTTGGATCGCCGACGCCGCCCGTCGCCGCACCGAGCAGAACATGGCTCGTCGCTTGGCTGGCGAGCTGTCGCAGGCCGCCAACAACGAAGGCGCCGCCGTGAAGAAGCGCGTGGACACCCACCGCATGGCCGAGGCCAACAAGGCCTTCGCCCACTTCCGCTGGTAACTTCCGAGTTCGATTTCTGAGGAAATGAAAAGGCCGTCCGCAAGGATGGCCTTTTCTGTCTCTTGGGGAGCTCAGCGCCATTTGGCGATTGTTCAAAATGTCCTTTTGATTAGAAGCGCAAAAATCCAAGCGAACATTCATAGTCGCAGGACATTGCTTGGATCGGGGCTATTTTACTCCCTAGACCAATCATGGAAACCGAAAACATTCGCAACATCGGCATCATTGCGCATGTCGATGCGGGCAAAACCACTCTCTCGGAGCAGATCCTCCTCCATGGCGGAGCGATCCGCATCGCGGGAAAAGTCGACGAAGGTCTCACAACCATGGATTTCCTGCGTCAGGAACAACTGCGCGGGATCACCATTCGCTCGGGTGTGGCCTCTTTCCATTGGAAAGGCAAGAAGATCAATTTTGTGGACACGCCGGGGCACATCGATTTCTCCCTGGAGGTCGAGCGCAGCCTGCGCGTGTTGGATGGGGCCATCGCGGTATTTTGCGGGGTACGCGGGGTCGAACCGCGAACCAAAGCGGTGTGGGCGTTGGCGGACAAGTTTCGGATCCCCCGCATCGGGTGGATCAACAAGCTGGACATGCCGGGCGCCGATTTCGCTGGCACCATGATGGAAATCGAAGATGCTTTTGGAATTGGTGTGCTTCCTGTCGATTGGCCCATCGTCAAAGACGGCGTCGTGGTGGGTGCGGTGGATTTGGTGGAATGGTCGGCCCGCGAGCTTCGCGAGAACCAAGCCCGTCGCTTGGCGAAGATTCCACCCGAGTGGCTGCCCATTGTGCAGCCCGCCCGCGAACGGCTCTTGGATGATGCTTCAAAATCGGACGAGATTTTGATGGATCAGATCTTGAATGGGGTGATTGATCCGTCCAGATTGGCTCAAGCGATCGCTATGGGTTGTCGCCAAAGACTTTTCTTACCCGTGACGGGAGGTTCGGCTTTGCGTGGCTGGAACACCGTCACGGTCCTGGACTCGGTCACTCGCTATCTTCCCAGCCCACAGATTGACCGCGACCTTGAGTCTCATCCTGGAGCTGGATTGGTCTTCCAGTCTTCTCTGGGTGAAGGTCGCAAAAAAGTGGCCGTCACGCGACTGTTCGCCGGTAGAATCCAGGTTGGGTCTCTCATCAAGAAAGCCAACTCGGAAGAGCCACCCGATGTGGTTTCGAGCATTTTCCAAGTCTTTGCCGACGAATTGATCCAGGTGGACCAAGCCAGTGCCGGAGACATCGTTGCCTTGGAAGTGGACCGCCACTGGAAAGCTGGCGACACCTTGTTGGAAGGCTCTGGAGAGGAGATTCTGTTTGAGGTGGATCACCGGGCTCGACTGGTTTTGGAGCTCGCCTTGGAGGCTGCCTCGCCGCGCGACCACGATTTATTGAAATCGGGATTGAAAGATTTGGTGGAGGAAGATGGCGGCCTTGATTGGCGCGAGGAACTGGAAACCGGACGATGCATTTTGTGCGGTCAAGGCGAACTTCAATTGGAAATCGCCCTGGACATGCTGCGGGATTCCCACACCAAGGCGTTCAAAGCCTGGCCGGTTCACGTTCGACACAGGGAACGCCTCCTCTCCGGAACACCAACTATGAAAGAAAAAGGCGAGTGGGGAGGATATTGGCTGGAGATCGCTGCGTCCGTGAAGCCGGCCCCCCAGGGAGTGCATCTGGCTTGGATCGGAGGCTGCGCCGAGTCCATCAAGGCCGCCATCGAGTCCGGAATCCAGGAAGTCATGCGGAACGGACTGGGAGGCAGTGGCTCCCTGGATGGGGCAATTTGGACGGTTCAGGTAGAAGGAATGATCCAAGAGGCGCCGGGGGCCTTGGCCAAAAAAATCATGGACCACCTGGGACCGGAAATCTTGAGGAAGGCCGGAATTTCCGTGGAAGTTCCGGCGGTGAAAGCGCTTGTGCAAACTCCGGATGAGCATCTGGGGGCGATTCTAGCCGCTCTTCAGGCAAGGGGAGTCGAGATCCAAGCCATTGATACGCAACGAAATGGGTCTACAATCAGATTATTTTCCCCCTTGGAACCGATGTTGGGTTGTGTTACTTTGTTTCGCTCTCTTTCCAAAGGACAAGCGCTATTGTCGCTTGAGCCCGGAGGATGGGTGGTTGAGTCGGCTTAGCCGAGACCCCTCCCAGAATGAAATCTCTGGAAAACCAAAGGTTCCTAGCATGGCCAAGGAAAAGTTCGAGCGTAGCAAGCCGCACATGAACGTCGGCACCATCGGTCACGTGGACCACGGCAAGACCACCTTGACGGCGGCCATCACGACCGTGGCAGCCCGCCTGTTCGGCGGCCAAGCCCGCGGATATGACCAAATCGACAACGCTCCCGAAGAAAAGGCTCGTGGCATCACGATCAACACTTCGCACGTGGAGTATTCGTCGGAAGGTCGTCACTACGCCCACGTGGACTGCCCAGGACACGCGGACTATGTGAAGAACATGATCACCGGCGCGGCCCAGATGGACGGCGCGATCCTGGTCGTGGCAGCCACTGACGGTCCGATGCCCCAGACCCGCGAGCACATCTTGTTGGCTCGTCAGGTCGGTGTTCCGGAAATCGTCGTGTACATGAACAAGTGCGACATGGTGGACGACGCCGAGCTTCTCGACTTGGTCGAAATGGAAGTTCGCGAGTTGCTCTCCAAGTACGGCTTCCCTGGCGACGACACCCCGATCATTCGTGGATCGGCCTTGAAGTCGCTGGAAGGCGACAAGGGCGCCTACGGCGAAGAATCGATCCGCGCTCTCTTGAACGCCGTGGATAGCTTCATTCCGATGCCAGCTCGTCCCATCGACAAGCCTTTCTTAATGCCGATCGAAGACGTCTTCTCGATCACCGGCCGCGGCACCGTGGGCACGGGTCGTGTGGAGTCGGGCATTTGCAAGGTGGGCGAAGAAGTCGAGCGCGTTGGCTTGATGGAAGACACCAAGAAGTTCGTGGTAACGGGCGTGGAAATGTTCCGCAAGCTCTTGGACCAAGGTCAGGCTGGCGACAACGTGGGCGTACTGCTGCGCGGTTGCGAAAAGTCGGACATCGAACGCGGCCAGGTTCTGTGCAAGCCGGGCTCGATCAAGCCCCACACGCAGTTCAAAG
>CAIKAA010000548.1 GCA_903825275.1 uncultured Fibrobacterota bacterium
AGACGACGCTGACGAGGCGTTTCATTGGAGAGGCTTCCTTCGGATGGAGGGGGGTAGGAAGGATCAAACAAAGCCCGGCGACCAGTCTTTGTCAAGAGGGCTTTCGCGTCAACACACAGATATCGGTATAACCCGCCGATAGTGGGGAGGTCTTCCAGCCATCGCGCTCGACCACGCGGCGCAGAAACGCCCTGGAATAGGCCTTTTCGTAGCCGTGGATCCAGCGTCCCAGATGCATCAACTGGTAACGCTGTCACAAAGACCAGCGCGCCGGAACGAGGGTCGCCATCAGCCCACTGGGCTTCAAAATGCGGTACATCTCGCGCACGAAGGGGCCTTCGTCGCGGAAGTGTTCCATCAAACCGCTGGAGTCGATGAAAGTGGCCTTCGGACATTCCTGTATGGTGCGGACAACCCCGATGTCCTCGCGGCAGAGTGCACCGCGATGGTCGATTCGTTGGGGCTGGACAAAAAGCGTCACTCCTCCTTCCTATGGCCGAAGCCTGCATCGCCAAGATCCAAGCAGACTCTCCACGTTACCTGGAAATTCCCCTATTGCGAAACAACTACTATTTGGTCCTCGAAACAGCGTGCCGGTTTGCGGGACAGCCGCGTCGCCAGCCGTTGAGTCAAAGGCTCCTTTGGAGGTAGGTCATGATCTCGTTTGCCCTAACTTGTCTTTTCGCGATCTCGGGGGCCCCGCAATGGATCCCAGCTCCCCAACCTGTTGGGGCTCGCCTTCGCTCCGCGACGATTCTTTCGGACGGCGCCTGGGTCGGGGAAGACACCTCTTACAATTCTTGGATCTCGAGGGATCGAGGGGCTACGTGGGATCGCTTGAGTGATCCATCCCTTTCGGCAAATTCTTGGATCTTTGGGGATGGCGTTGTGGTGACCGCGACCGACAACCAAGAACCGGGTTACCACCGGTACGATCCACCCAGCCGTAGCTGGGTACCGATGGTTTTTGATCGCAAGATTGTCTCCTCGGATCCTGGCGTGATGGAGAATGGTCGTGAGTGGAATCGGAGAGACGGTGGACTCTACCAGTTGGCCATCCTTCGCTCCGACAGTGTTCTCTCGTTTCGATCGACGGATAGTGCGCGTACCTGGACGTCGATCGCCGCCTTGCCAAACTCGGTCGCGCCTGGTGGGGTGAGCTATGACAATGTCATGTTTGCGGGGTCTCGCTTTTGGATAAGCGACACCCTGAAGAGAATTTTTCGCAGCAAAATGGCAGGGTCACCTTGGCTGGAGATCGCGTACCCTCCTTTGTGTACCGGCGAGGTTCATTGCGAACTTTTCGATAGTCTTCCGTCAGGAAAGTGGATCATTCTTGTCATCGATTCCGCACAGAAAATCTCGGGTTTGGCGACCAAGGATTTGGGAAGCAGCTGGGACGCCTACGACATTTCCACACCTGAATCACTTCCAAGTTTTCGTACCGGGTTGTCGGAGGGTTGGACCTGGGGTTTAGGATTCCCTTCCGATACGCCACAAGCATTCATCCGGCAAGGAAATTCGGGAAACTGGATGGTCATTCCCAATGTTCCAAAAAACTCCTTCCGCCTTGGTTATGTCGATCAGAATCGAATCTACGCCACCGGCGATTCAGGATTGGTTTCCCTGGATCTGAAGGCGGTCCGCAATCTGCCTCGGAAGATCGTTGGGGCGTTGTCATGGCGATTGGATGGAAACACCCTTGTCGTGGACGGGCTTGGTTCCAACCAGGGTTGGACCTTGGTCGATCCAGCAGGTCGCAACCTTGCTTTTGGCACAACGAAAGGGACGACGGGATTGCGTCTACCGCTTTCGAGCCGGCAAGGACTCGTTCTGTTGCGAATCCAAGGAATCGCCTCTCAAACGATTGCGATTGTGCTGCCCTGAGGTTTTGCCTGAAGGCGATGGGGTGAAGGTCCAGCCAAGACATAATCTGTCTTGCCGGTTGCACCAATGAGCCGTCGCCTGTTTTTGATGCGTCGGCCCGGCTCGCTATTCTCATGAAGAGAGAATTGTGGCAAGACGCAACACGCCCACTCTCCTCACCTGCGGTGATCGCTTCCATACCTTCGAACTTGTTCCCGTCGCAGCCCCCCCAGAGCCTAAGCAAACTGGGGGCGAAGCGATCTCTACAACGGCTTGCGCGTCAGGATGCAGATCTCCGTATAACCCGCCGACAGGGGGGAATTCTTCCAGAAGGGCACGAATGACTTGTTCAACAGCTTCATGGCAAAGCCATTGAACGAGAAGGGATCGAGACCGAATTCTTCTTCTACCTTCCAACCTTCGCGCTCGACGACGCGACGCAGAAAGGATCGCGAGTAGGCCTTTTCGTAGCCGTGGATCCAATGCCCCAGGTGCATCAACTGGTAAAGCTGCCAAAGCGACCAGCGTGCCGGAACAAAGGTCGCCATCAACCCGCCGGGTTTCAGGATGCGGTACATCTCGCGCACGAAGGGGCCTTCGTCGCGGAAGTGTTCCATCAGACCGCTGGAGTAGATGAAATCGAAGTGGCCTTCGGGCAATCCGGTATTTTGGCAATCGGCGCGGTGGACCTGGTCCACCGAATCCACGATGTTGGCCACCGAGATCTCGGAGAAGTCCAGGGCGTGGGCTTCGATGTCCTTGCGCTCCTCTTTCAGCCGACGGATGTTCGACCCAAATCCGCACCCGATCTCCACCACCCTTTTTTGGTCGCCACCCAAGCTGTCGATCCACGACATCAATTTTTGGTGGCGCTCGCCGATCATCCAGCGTTCGGCTTTCGAGATGCTGTACTGTTTCCAGTAGTCGTCCCAGCTCATCATTTGTCGGATTCCTTGGTTGGTCAAAATTTGTCGGTCGTTGGTCTCCGCTCGTCCCGAGGAGCCGAACTGATCAGAGCTTCTGTGGTGCGATCAACAAGTTCTCATTGGGGACACAGGAATATACGCAAACATTTTTTGCCAAACTGCGTTAGGGGTTTCTTGGGGCGTTTGGCCTCAAGGATTTTCTGGAGGTACCCCAGACCCGGGGCCTCACCCCATTCCCCTCTCCGACAGGCGGAGAGGGGACTGGGGTGAGGCGCTAGAGTGCGGAGGACGTGGGAAGGTAGTGGAGGATTCCATCGTCGGCGCGCCCGCTGGCTTGGCTGCGGCTAGAGGCGCAGTTTTGGCTATTTCGTTCTTGCCGTTTCTTTGGATTTCCACCGACACTTTCGAAGCGAAACCATCCAACGGAGGTAAAGCAACCCCGTAAGGGGAAGGGCCAAGAAGGAAAGGCTCGAATGTCGCCAAGCTTCGCGGATTTCTCCACGCAAAAGGCACAGGGCCGCATGGGTGATTCCACATCCAGGACATTGGATGCCAAAAAAGCGGGACCAGATGCACAGAGTGGGGATGGGGATTCGCATCCAGGCCCAAGCCGCGAGGACCATCGGAATGGAAAGGCCAAGCCAGAAAAGCCAAGCCCGCTTGTTTCGGTTCAATTCTTTTGGATCACATTTCCATCCGCATCGGTAAACCTTCCACTGACGATGCTGATGATGTCGATGAGTGCCCAAATCCCGCAACCGCCACCCGTCAAAAGCATCAGGATTCCAGAGCCATTCTTGCCGACATAGAAGCGATGAATTCCCGCTCCACCAAGGAAGATGGCCAGAAGAAGTGTGGTGGTCCAATCCGATGGTTTCTCAGGCATACGTTGTGGTCTCCAGGAGGAAAGGGATGCGAGCCAACGTGCACAGATAACCGCATCTGTCGAACACCGCGGCAGGTCATCCATCGAGACTAGCACAAATTTTGGGACTATTCAAGGCGTGGCAGGTCTGCCACATCAAATGCCTTGGCCAATTCCTGTCAAATTTCGATTGGGTTCCGCGTTGGCGATCTCGACAAATATTGTCATGAACTCAATTTCCTACGGTCGTCCTTGGCACCGTAGGTGCCCCGTCAGTTTCGTCGTACCATAGTAGTCGACAGGCCTGTCCCGAGCTTGTCGAAGAGCTCTCCGCCAGCTCCGCTTAGAGCGCGCCTTTGGCGCACCAAACGGCGTCGCGACAGTCTCGCTGCGTGTAACCGTCGAACCTCGCAAGGTCTCGCTGGAGCCCGCCAAAAAGACGAGCGGCACCCTCTGCCTACAGGTACTTGACTCCCACGCAACGGCGGACCATTTCCAAAATGGGCAGGTGGATCGCGCGGGCCTTTTCGGCACCGCGAGCCATGGTTTTCTTCAAACCGTCAAGATCCGAAGCAATCTCCTCGCGGCGTGAGCGGTAGGGCGCGAAATGCTCCCAATAGGCTTGCACAAGCTCCTTTTTCGCATGCCCCCAGCCATAGCCGCCGGCGCGAAGCTTCCGGTCCATTTCCGCCACCGCATCGGCCGAGGCCACCTGCTTGTACCAGGCAAAGACGGGATTGGATTCGGGATCCTTGGGCTCTTCCAGCGGAGTGCTGTCGGTAGCAATCGCCATGATCTTCTTCTTGACTTCGGCGGCATCCGCGAAGATCCCCAATGTATTCCCATAGGACTTGGACATTTTCTGTCCATCCAATCCCTGCACGGTCGCCACATCCTCGCCGATCTCGGGATCCGGCATCACCAAGATTTCGCCGTGCCAATGGTTGAAGGTGCCGGCGATGTCGCGTGCCACCTCGACGTGCTGTTTCTGGTCCTTTCCGACGGGCACCTTGTTCACGCCATAGCCCAGAATGTCGGCGGCCATCAGCACCGGATAGGTGAACAGTCCGGTGTTGGCACTGATGCCATTGGCGACCTTGTCCTTGTAGGCGTGGCAACGCTCCAGCAAACCCACCGGAGTAAAATTCGCGAGGTACCAGGAAAATTCGGTGACCTCGGGAACATCGCTTTGCATCCAGAAGACGCTCTTTTCCGGATCCATGCCCAGGGCCAAAATGTCGATGGCCATCTGGCGGGTCCAGGCCACCATCTGCTCGCCGTCGGTGACGGAGGTCAAGCTATGGAGGTTGGCGATGAAGCAAAGCAGCTCGCCGCGTGATTGGCTATCCACCATGGGCTTGAGCATGCCGAGGTAGTTGCCGAAATGGATTTCGCCCGAAGGCTTGATGCCTGACAGAATTCTCATGGGAAAAGGAAAGGTACTCTAGGACTCAGCCCTCCCCGACCCTCCCACGGCAACTGGCGACTACGCAACAGGAGAAGCTCCCGAAAAGGGAGGCCTTGGGAGACCGCCATAGCGCGGAAGGTGACATCGGAGCGGTTGTGAGGTTACCCTTTCCTTTGCATCTATCGGGCAAAGCACCCGGAAGGAGATCCGCCATGAAGGCAAAGGTCATCGTCGCCGCACTGGTCGTGTCCAGCTTCTGGGCCTGTAAAAAGGAAGAGCCTGCGCCTCCCCCTCCTCCCTCACCGGTCAAACCGAAGGATTTCGTGGCGCCTTCCGATGGGTTATTGCAGCCCGAACGCGCTGCCCGGTGGCGTCAAACGGATTCGTTGGTCCGGGTTTTGGACAATCTTTTCCTGGATTCCCTAAAAGCTCATCCCGACCGATTCAGCCAGTTGAACTCCCAGCAGGAGGCCGCTCGCGACATCGCCGCCCGCAAGGCCGGACTGCTGGGATGGAAGGAATACCTCTGGATTTTGGAAGAAGCCCCAAAAAATCCAGCCTATGCCGCCGCCTTCCAGGCCGCCGGTCTCTCCATGGCCAATCCCGTATCTGACAAAAAGAACGGCCACGAAGAGAAAAACTCCAAGAAGCATTGAAGCCTAGCCTTGACCCACGCCCACCGCTCGGATCTCCGAGGGTGGGCTTTTTTTATGGAAAGCTCAGCTAGCATTTTACAAATTAGCTCAAAATTCATGCCTTTATTTTAAAAACAAGCGTGTTATTTAAGTTCATAGCTTAAATTTTACGCTCATGATCCGGCGACAATCTATTCGGGAGCTGGACCGACTTTCTTCGGGTTCTCGAGGAAGGCTGTCGGTCGTTTCCGGTGCACGGCAAGTGGGGAAGACAACCATGGTGCGCCAAACCCGCGCGGATTGGCCGTACCTGGACCTTGATGACCCGGTGACTCGCCCCGTTTTGGCCAATCTGAGTGCCGAGGACTGGTTGTCGCGCTACCGCAAAGTGATCGTCGACGAGGTCCAAAAGCTCCCCAGCTTGTTCGAGACCTTCAAGGCCTGCCACGACCGCGATGGCGAATTTCGCGCCATCCTGCTCGGTTCAAGCCAGCTGTTGGTTCTCAAGGGCGTTCGCGAAAGCTTGGCGGGCCGAGCGGCTTTGCTTGAGCTGTTCCCGTTGATGGTGTCGGAATTCGTGGCCCATCGCGGCTCTCGGGAGCCCGACGGCCGAATTGGACAACTTTTGTCATCTCTTGATCCGGCTGGCTTGCTGGAATCGTGGGCCGACCCAATGCGTCGATTGGACCCGGTCGCCGCGATCGAATCGGGGGCTTGGGAGAAGATGAAGGTCGAAGGGGGAATGCCCGTGCTGTGGGCCAACGACGACTGGACAGATTCTGACCGGCGCCAATGGCGCGAAGACTACGTGCGCACCTACCTGCAAAAAGACCTTGCGGACGTGGCCCGACTGGACCAGCTCGAGCCCTTCGTGCGCTTGTTGCGCATGGCCTGCTTGCGCACCGCCCAAACCGCCAACTGGAGCGACTTGGCGCGGGAAGCTGGGGTTTCGTCCCCCTCGGCCAAGACCTGGATGTCCCACCTGGAGGCGGGTTACCATGCCGTGTTGCTGCAGCCGTGGTTTCGCAACCGCGAGAAGCGACTGGTCAAAGCCCCCAAGCTCCACATTCTGGATGCGGGCGTGCGCCGCGCCGTGCTGCGAAAGGCGGGCGAGGTCGATGGCGCCGAGTTTGAAACGGCCGTGGTCGGGGAATTTTGGAAGGCGATCAAGACCCAACGCCTACTGGTCGATCCGTTCCACCTGCGGACCCTCGACGGCAAGGAAGTGGACCTCTTGCTGGAACGCGACGACGGCTACATCGCCCTGGAATGCAAATCGACCCAACACGTGACCGCCACCGATGGGCGTCATCTGCTGGGATTGGAGACCATCCTCGACAAGCCGATCCTGTTGCGAATGGTGGTGAGCGAAGATGCCGATTTCCGAAAACTGGACACCGCCCAGCCGGTATGGGCGGTGCCGGCGAGTTGTATTCTGGGGTGAAAAATGTGAAAGCCCTCCTGGGGGGAGGGCGAATCAAGTCATCTCAGGGATTGATGGAAGGATTGCCTACCCAAATTGCCATCAACCTTTCAACAAAATAAGTTATAAGCTCCTGCATTCCCGCATTATTTTTGAATTCAAGTTTAGAATTTAGAAACCAGAAACTTTCTTTGTCAATCCAGCCGAATACGCCGATGGCCCATATTCGATGATTTGATAATGTGGGAGTTGGTCGTAAATTCCAGCGGTTGGAAACCATCCCTGCATCCAAATTCTCATCCAACCTTCCTTAGTACATCGAGGGTCATGATCGAGATAGGAATAATCGGGGTAAACTGCGGTCACGAAACCCGTGTTATTTCCGCCTGCTTGTCTTGGATAAGAAACAGATTCACGCAATGCTGCTATCTGATCCCCATCAGAAGTACCAATTGTTGCCGGGAAATCGAATGCCGAGTATGAAATCATGCGAAAACCTTTTTTCGTGATATCTTTGGCGGCGCCTTCTATATCTCGTTTGCCACCTCCGCCGAGGATGGTATGATAGAACCATGGAGCAAAAATTACTCCCGCTTTTACCTGTTTTTTTTGATCATCAAGTAGACCTGGCAAATCTGAAACGGATTCACCCGATTGAGGACAGATACCATTCGAATTAATCTCTCCAACCATGCAGAATTTTGAATCATCCCAATGAAAATTTGGCATCAATCCATCATCTGCTTGAGTGATAAATGCATTCGCAAAGGCATAAAATGTTGCCGATTTTCCGTACTGATTCTGTAAGATATTTAACCGGTTCCACAAGCTTTGAGCATAAACTCGCCGGTAAACTTGCGACAATGTGGCTTTGGAATCCTTCTTGAATTCAGCCGCAATTGCCCGTTGGTCGGACAAGGATGTTCTCCCTAGAAAATAATTACCAAAGTAGGCATCGTTACCCTTTTTTAAGTTATTGTTTACCCAATACTCATCATAGCTCAGCCAAATTGAAGGGTACGCATCTTTGGTTGTGTTTTTCAAATTTGCCGATTGGTATTCCGACTTCAGTCTCCGCAACAACTTGGCGTAAACCGTGTCAAATTGAGGGTTTGCGGCTGTTGGAGAAGCGTAAAACACATGTTTCGCCGTATCCACCACAATCTTATTTATTGTCGAATCAGGGAATTTAAGATGCCAACCAAGATCATCATTAGTAGTGTTAATTTCAAGCAATGGAATCAATTTCATCCCGTAGGCATCAACCGTTTCTAAGGCATCTTTGAAAACCTGAATATTGTTCTTCGCATCAAGATAAAACGTTCCATCGGGAGTGAGACCATTAACACCTTCAAATACCCGAAGTGGCATGGTAGAAATGATCGTATTGTATCCGGCGTTCTTCAATCGCTGTAGCAGCCCGTCAAATGCGTGCCCGGCGGGTGCGCCTACCAAATCTACCATGTCCCTTCCTTCTCCATGGACAATCGCATTCGAAATATACGATGAGGACATTAGTTCCATATGAGGAATGTTAAACGCCTTCATTTCCTGAGCGCATCCACATGTCGCGGCCGCCAAAATCAATCCAAGACCTTTTCTCATTTTTCAACCTTCCTTTGCTTAAAAAAGAACGGCTACCGCCAAACAATTTTATTGCCAGGTCAATAGCCGTAAAATTGGTGAATTTGTTAACGCCCTTAAAATCCAAACAAGACGAAGTTAGTCAATTCGCCAGTGTAGGTATTGTTTCCAAGTGCAAGTGAATTGCAGGCCAACTGAACTCCTGTCCCACAATCGTATCCAATCCAACCGCCGACCGTCTTGCCGTTCGCAGCTGCAGCAATTGCCATCGCGGAATACATATCAAACGTCACCGTTCCAACCGTGGTACGATTCACACGGTACCAATTGGTTCCAACTAGAATATACAGATTATTGGCATCACCAGCATTCATCCAGGTCGCCAGAATTTTGCCACTAGGCATTGTTCTTGCAGCCGCACTTGCACTGGTTGCAAAGAATGCAATAGCGAGAACAGCGATCATAGCTTTGACAGACTTCATTTTATTACTCCTGATAGATGGAATTTTCTTTCGCGATATTGCAAAAGTCTTCTCAGAATTTAGCCGGAACTCTTCGCGGAGTAAAATTTTTCGATGTTTTTCAAAAAATAATGTATCCCAATGGGATACAAAATCTGTCACAAATTTTGACTGTTTAGCTTTAAAAAATCCAAAACTGTTGTATTTAGTCCCGCTAAATGTTTTTGCCTGCGAGGAACCACTTCCAAAAAACGACTTTCAGTGGCATTCCCCCTTTACCTCCCCAACATCCACTCCCAGGCGCATTGGACCTTGATTCCCTGGGGCACCGAGCTCGGAATCCCGTCGCGCGTCAACACCAGCAAGGTCTTGGTCGCGTCGGGAAATAGATCGGCGGCTTCCACCAAAGCTCGGGTTTCCCGCTCAGCAGTCGGAGGATCGCTGGCATCGGTGCAGACCTGGATCAACTCCATCTTTCCATCTGGAAACTTCGCCAGGAAATCGACCTCGAAGCCAGATTTTGTCTTCACGTAGGTCACGGTCGAACGGCGCCGCTCCAGCTCCAGCAGCACGGCCCCTTCCAAGGCGTGCCCAAGATTTTGTTTGCCGCTTCGGTCGAAGATGGGAATCAGTCCGGTATCGGCGGGGTACGCCTTGCGGGGGTTCACCATGCGCTGGCGTTCGGAAGACGACTCCATCGCCACCAACCTCACCAAAAAACAGTCTTCCAAATAACCCAGCATCTGGTGCATGCTGTCTTTCGAGACGCTCAACCCTTGGCTTTTCAAGGTCGCGTGGAGCTTTTCGACGCTAAAAAACGATCCGGCATTGCCCAGCAGTTGGCGAACCATGCGCCGCAAGGCCGTGACATTGGAAACCGAATGCCGCTCGACCACGTCGCGCAACATGGCCACATCGACATAGTCCAGCAAGAGTTGGTTTCGAACCGCGAGGGCCTGGCCCTGGGCTTCTGGAAATCCGCCCACCGCCAACCAATCCGTGAAGTGGCGCTCCATGCGGGACAGCTCCACGCCCGGCAACAACTGGTTTGGCTCGGGGATCGGCAAGTCGTGATGCGCCAGATATTCGGCAAAGCTGAAGGGAAATAGGCCAATCGTCCAGGCACGTCCCCGCAACGAGGTGGCGATTTCCTGCGAGAGCAATGCCGCCGAAGACCCGGTGGCCGCGATTTCCACATTCCCCTGGTCCAGCAAACGACGCACGAAACGCTCCCAGCCGGGCACCACTTGGATTTCATCAAAGCACCACAGGGTCTTCCCGCGCCGGGGTTCGGTAGACAAGGTCCGTTCCAGCTCATCGACCAAATACCCAAGCTTTGATGCCTCCAATCCCGAAAGGCGTTCGTCTTCGAAATTGATGTAGGGAAGCTGGTTGCGCGGGACACCTGCCTTCAGGCGGTTTTGGCGCAACTGGTGCAAGTAGGTGGTTTTTCCCACCCGGCGCATCCCCACGATCACCGTGGCCTTCCCTGGCAAGAACGTCGTTCCTTCCACATTGCGAAAGGTCAAGCCAGGCAAGTCTCCCGACAAGGAATCCGCCAGCTTTTCCGAAAGGACCGTCTTTTGAGGCAACGGCAGATCAAATTCCAGATTCGATTCCATACGAGGAGAGATTATACACTAATTCTCCCTATTTCAGGGAGAATTAGGCATTTATTTCACCCTCCATGGGGTTGAATCTTGTCTTCCGAGACTCTTCGCCAATGGACCTAAACCCTCCCATTTGGTTCTTGAGCAGAGGTCTCTCCCGCCAAGAACCAACCAAAGGCCCAACCTTTGCCTCCCCAAGCCGCCCCCAAAATGCACCTTACTTTCTCTATGACCGCCTACCAGGACCTATTGAAGTACCTCCAAGAAACCGATCACCTTTTTTCGGCCGGACGACTGTTGCAGTGGGATCAGGAGACCTACATGCCATCTGGAGGGGAAGCGACGCGGGCCGAAGTGTTGTCCACCCTCGCGAAAATGATGCACAGCCGAGCGACCTCTGCCCAATTGGCCGACCTCGCGGGACAGGCCCAGGCCCTCGCGGCGTCGGGGGACGAGACGCGTCAAATCGAACTTGTCCACCGGGATCTGGAGCGTGCGCGCAAGGTTCCCTCGCGCTTGGTCGAGGAAATGACCCGAGCCACCAGCCTCGCCCAGCAGACTTGGTCGCGCGCCAAAAAGGATCGCGACTTCAAAGCCTTCCAGCCATTTTTGGAGACCGTGGTGAAGCTCAAACGGGAGGAGGGATCCCTGCTGGCCCCGGTGGGCGGCACGGCTTACGACGGATTGCTGTCGGATTACGAGCGCGGGATGAACACGGCCGAATGGACCACGCTCTTCGACGAGCTGGAAGCCGAGCTTCCCGCCTTGGTGTCGGAAATTGTCAACCAGCAAAAACCAACCAACCAGCGTTTGGATGGCGTATCGGGATTGAAAGGCCCCTTCCCCAAAGACGCGCAGTTGGAAGTTTGCCGAAAGCTCGCGGCGGCTCTTGGTTACGACTTCCAACGCGGGCGACTCGATGTGTCGGCCCATCCCTTTTCGGAAACGGTGCACGCAGGAGACAGCCGGATCACCACGCGGCTCGACGAATCCGAATTGACAGGATCTGTCTATAGCACTCTGCACGAAACCGGCCACGCCTTGTACGAGCAGGGATTGCCGGAAGACTTGGCGGGAACGCCGTTGGGCATTTACTGCTCGATGTCGGTCCATGAAAGCCAATCCCGCCTTTGGGAAAACCTGGTGGGCCGATCAGAGGCATTTTGGCAGGAACAGTGGTCCGTCTTGCAATCCGCCTTTCCGTGCTTTGCCTCGGTGTCCCAAGCCGACTGGCTGGCGCATTCCCACCGCGTCGCACCCACCTTTGTGCGCACGGAATCCGACGAAGCCACCTACAACCTGCATGTGCTGATCCGCTTTCGCCTAGAGAAGGCCTTGGTGCTGGGTGATCTGGAAGTCGCCGACCTGCCGGGCGCTTGGAACGAAGCCTACCAGAAAATGCTCGGGATCACCCCGCCGCACGATGGATTGGGATGTCTGCAAGACGTCCATTGGAGCGCCGGTCTCTTTGGGTATTTCCCGACCTACACGCTGGGCAACTTGTTGTCGACACAACTCTACCATGCCGCCGAAAAAGCGGGGTCCACTTCCGATCGACCGACGCTGTTGAATTGGTTGCGACAGAACATCCACACCAAAGCCCGTCGCTTCGAGACGCCCGAACTCATCTTGCAAGCCACCGGCGAAAAGCCGACGGCCAAGTACTTCCTGGTGCATTTGCGCAAACGGTATTTGGGGTGAGGTGGTGGGGCCGGCTGCCTCCGACATATTCCGTCAAGCCAACCTCGCGTCTGGATCGAATGATCGAGACGTTGATTTTGGTCGGAATCGCCGGAGGCATCGCCGCCTTGTTGGCACCCGGACTGTTTGGGATTTTGGTCAAGGCGGCCGCCCGAACGCTGGGATTTTTACTTTTGTTTTTGATGGCCGCACGCGCGGTGAGCGCCCGGTTGCGGGAGCTTTTCGGGGGGCGACCCTAAGCTGTCCCTTTCCTCAAAACCTCACTCGTTGAGGAAGCGACCCCCAATGACAGAAACCGGTTTTGACACCATCGACCAATATATCGCGACCCAACCTGCGAACATTCAGACCATTTTGCAGAAGGTCCGCGAGTGCATCGCCCACGCCGCCCCCGGAGCCTCCGAGGCCATCCGCTACCGACTGCCCACCTTCATCCTGGGGCGCAGCCTGGTGCACTTCGGGGCATTCAAGGAGGTAACCGCTCGGTGATCCGCTCTTAGCATTTCCTGAATTGATTTTAACGCTTCCGAAGTCCACCACTCCGGAGGTCGCAACATGTCTTGTATTCCATCCCACCGTCATCTGGTCAACATCCAGAATTGGCTCACTTGTTCC
>CAIKAA010000549.1 GCA_903825275.1 uncultured Fibrobacterota bacterium
AAAGCACCCATGTCGAGCTGGCCGAAGTGGAAGGCGTGATGCTGCCAACCTCGGCGCTATCCAGCTTGGATCCCGATCGTCCCGATCCGTTGCCGCTATTGCTTCAAACCGGATATCTCACCATCAGGGGTTGGGAAGAAGGCTTCTATCGCTTGGGCTTTCCCAACCAGGAAGTCCGCACGGCGTTTGTGGAACACCTGCTCAAGGGGATCCACCGGATGCGCATCCGCGAAGTCGCTCCCCGCGCTCGCCGTCTGGCCCTCGCCCTGCGAGAAGGAAAACTCGACGAATTTCAGGAAGAGATGCAGAAGGTGTTCACGGGCATCGCCTACCAGCTCGACGACGCCCACGAAAAGCGCTACCACGGCCTGTTCCAGGCCATGTGCATTTTGGCGCTGTGCCCTCCCGGACTGGTCTTGGCCGAGGTGCCAAATTCCCTGGGTCGCTCTGACCTGGTGGTCGACCTGCCCGATGCGTGTTGGATCTTTGAGTTCAAGCGCGACACCGACACCGAGAAGGCCCTGAAACAGATCGCGCGCAAACGCTACGAAAACCAGTGGGAAGGCCGACTGTGCGCGGACGGTTCACCAAAAATTGTCAAAACCGTGGCCGTGACTTTTGGGACCACCCAACGCAACATCGTGGCCTGGGAAGTGCGGTAAACAGCCTAAGGGAGAGGCGCTTTCCGATTGCCCATGACGATCGCCTCCAAGGCGATTCCCGGTGACGGTTCGCGTTGCATTTGGATGCCTTGCGCGTAGTTTCGTTTCCAGGAATGCAGCATGATTTCATTGCGATGCAGCTCAACCCTTGTCCATTTTTTGGAAACAGGAATGCTGATTCTCAAAAAATTTATTTAGATCGGCAAGCAGCCCCTGCGAGAAGGGCGTATTCCTGATCCGAAGCAGCCATTATTTCACCTCCGAGAATTGATCTTTGCATGGACAGTTTTTTGATGAGATATCAATTGACTTACAAGCATTCAGACACTCTTCCAATGATCGGATCATAGTCAGAGGATAAATTGGCATAAGCCCTTTTTGAAATCCTTCCATTCCAATATAGGCGTCATCCGGGCAAGCCTCTTTCGGAGTTTTCTTCCGGAGGCCACGATGCAAATATATTGAATCGTTATTCTTAAGGAATTGACGCCCCCAACCAATCTCTCCTTGAGATATCAGCACCGATTCAGATTCTATTTCTACATGCTTTTTAATATCCACATAACCAAAAAAAGGTTCATCCGGGTAAGTTGGCGATTGCCCACTTAAAAGCAATGTCACTTGAGTGATTTTTTTGGGAAACGAAGAAGTATCTAATTGCATCCAAGAACCATGCTCCCATTTCAAGAAAACATACATTGGGTCCGGCCAATGCCAGACAACGACCCCGTTGCAATCGTCTGGCTTGGCAACCAAATACGCGATCCCGTCGATTATATCAATCCCGAGAAGCTGCAATCTATCAGAAGTGCTATCGAAGGACCAGTCAGATTTCCACATCACTTTTTCGTTTGAGCCAGGAATTTCAAATTCCACTTTTGTCCAACCCAATCTCAAATGTGGTTTTTGCCCTAGCTCTACTGAACGCGGTGGCACCAAATGATTCGTGCGCGTCACAATCAAGATGCTGCTATCAGAAAGCTTGACTTCTTCTTTCCAGGTCACGGTTTTGGGAAACATGGCTCGCCATCGGTCCAAACAACCCGACAAAGCAATCAGTACCAACAAGCACAGAATCGCTTTTCCATATCCTGATCGGAAGGAAAATCGATTTCCCATACATTTAAGCCAACGACGACAGTGCATTCAAGGCTCCATTCCTCGCATCCCGCGATTCAAACTGATGATTTCCAAGGTTTCCGTCATGGTTTGCCGGTGTCCCGAAAACGCGCCAGACAGTTGTTTCTCACAACTCACAGAAGTTGTAAGCCATTGCACTTTGAAAAAGTGATGTCTCAAATCCCATTGACCCAATCAAAGGTTTACCATTTACCCGTATCCAACCATCCGGAACCGGGAACTGATTGACATAAGATTTATTCGATAGGTATGCTGCTCCTGCCAGCAACGTGTATTCTTGATCTGAAACAGCCATTATTTCACCTTCTGAAATCGGATTTTGCACGGACAAATTTGAGAGTCAATCCATTTAGCTTCACAAATCTCTAAACATTCATCTAAGGATTTGATTTTAACAAACTGATCGAATATCGGCAAACCAAGCCGGAACTCTCGGTGTTCCGACAACTGAGTACGATATTGCTCCATTGCTTCCTCTGGGCAAATCTTTTTCGGTGTACGTGAGCGGAAGCCCTTAGCAAGGGTGATCGAATCTTGGGAAATCAGATGCTCGCGATTCCAGCAAGCAACATTAATTCCGGGGTATCCAACCTGATTTTCTTCCATCAAATTCTTCTTGTAAGAATTAGTCACATTTTTCACAAAAATATCATCTGAATACGTCGGAATTTGCTCCCGAAACATTAAATTCATATGCGAAAATTGTTTTGGAAATTCGGACGTATCCAATTGTTTCCAAGCTCCGTGAACCCACCTTAAAAAACCAATTGGGGTTGCGGCCAATGCCAAGCTGCCACGCCACGACAATCACTCGGCATCGCGACCAAATAGGCACGCCCTTTGATCACATCTACCCCAAGCGGCGTAAGAGCATCGGACGCAAGATCTTCTTCTGTCCACACTGATTTCCATTGGGCGTTTTCGTCTGTGCCTGGAATTTGAAATTCAAGAGAGGTCCATTCAAGATCCAAAGTTGGCCTCTGCGCAAGTTCGAATGTACGCGGTGGCACCAAATGATTCGTGCGCGTCACAATCAAGATGCTGCTATCGGAGAGCTTGACTTCTTCTTTCCAAGTCACGGTTTTGGGAAACATGACTCGCCATCGGTCCAAACAACCCGATAAAGCAAACAATACCAAAAAGCAAAGAGTCGCCTTTCCATATCCTGATTGGAAGGAAAATCGATTCCTCATACATTTAAGCCAACGACGACAGTGCATTCAAGGCTCCATTCCTCGCATCCAGAGCGGAATTGAATCTTTCCAAGATATTCTCAACAATTTGATATCGCTTCTGAAGCGACAGAAAATGACACACCCCAGTATCCTCCTCATTTATAAACATAGATTGAATGTGCCCGCATTGACGAATCTGCTATTCTTCACCATTTTCATACCACCCTACCGCTCACGAGCCCGCCACCCTCCCTTTTTACCACATACATCTGAACCTGGCCCTGTGGCCATCCGACGTGCTTGGGCCAATCCCCTCCCCCCCCCATTTCCTACCTTTTTGCCACCATGGCTGTGCCACCTCTACCCGTCGGCATCCAGGACTTCGCGCAATTGCGCGAGCGCGGTTGCGCGTATGTGGACAAAACCGAGCAGATCCATCGTTTGGTGACCCAAAGCACCGCGGTGTTTCTGTCGCGGCCGCGACGGTTCGGGAAATCGCTTTTGGTGAGCGTTTTGAAAGAGCTGTTCGAAGGCAATGAGGAGCTGTTCCAAGGCTTGTGGATTCATTCCCGCTGGAATTGGAAGAAGAAGCACCCGGTGGTGCGAATCAGCTTGGGGGCCGGCAAGTTCCAGGATCGCGGGGAACTCGTCCGGCGGCAATGGTCGGAGGTGGACCAGGAAGCGGATCGGTGGGGAATCACCCTAAAAAGGGGCACCGCACACGATCGGTTTGCGGAACTCTTGTGGGAACTCGCTCGTCGCGGTCCGCGCCCCGTGGTCCTTGTCGACGAGTACGACAAACCCATCCTGCAATGCCTGGAAGGAATGGCCCCGGCTCCCTCGACAGATTCTGATACCCTCTCGCCGTCCGCCTTGGAGGCGCGGGAAGAAGATC